>CAZSNX010000176.1:0-8454 GCA_964607945.1 uncultured Candidatus Obscuribacterales bacterium | reverse complement strand
TGATCGCGGTTGAGTCACAGCTAGATATTCCTGCAAGTTGGCAGGGGACGCCGCTGGAAAGCCTGATTATGGCTCAAAATTTCGGATGGCCGATTCAGGCGTCCGGCAAGCCCGAGCTGTTGATCGCAACTTGCATAGAGTTTCGCTATGCGCTGCCGGTGCCTCGCATGTATGCATATGTTATTAGGCGAGCCAGCGGGCGAGTAATCGGCTCGGAATTCAGTGTCGGATACACGCTAGCTCAGGGAGTTCGCTATCTTGCGATGATCGGGCACAACGACTGTGGGATGTCTAAAGTCTATGAAAAGGCACCGGCGGTAGTGGATGCGTTTGTAGAGCAGGGCTGGCAGCGCGATGCTGCAATGGCTTATGTCGACAAGCAGGTGACGAGACATGCTATCAGTAATGAATTGGTCGCGCTTCAGGACGAATATTTTCGGCTCAAACGGCTTTTTCCTAAGTTGATCATTGCGCCGCTATTCGTCTGCCTGCACGACAGCAGGTTGTACATTCCTAAATGGATTGTTGAAGGTGAGATGGACGCGCCTGAAGTTGCAGCGCCTGTTCCGCCTGAACTGATAAGCGGTCTTCCGTAGTAAATTGCTGTTGTGTTGGAGCTTGTTGACATGTGGCTCTGTTTCGGACTACCCAGTCTGTTATTAACACTCGCAATTCGAGAGTGGTATTGTTGAATTCATTGGGTAAGTGCCGGTGGTCAAGCAATGAGTGAAAAACTGGTCAATTTTAAGGCGGAATTTTTCAAGGCGCTTGCAAATCCGCTTAGAATTCGAATTCTAGATCAGTTGCGAGAAGAGGAATTGACTGTTTCCGAAATACGAGACCGGCTGGATGTGGAGTTGCCGAACGTTTCGCAACAGCTTTCTGTTTTGCGTTCTAAGAATCTGGTCGTTGGCAGAAAGCAGGGCAACAATATTTATTACTCATGCAGCGATCCCGCAGTTTTTAGATTGCTGGATGTGGCAAAGGAAGTCTTCAATAATCATCTGATTGGTCTTCAGAAAACACTCAAAGAGCTGTGAGTTGTTTCCTCGAATTTTGAAAGTCCTAAAACAGCGCTCGCATTAAAGTGTCTAGCGCATGGCCTGCGGATCAGTTTTCTGCTTTGAAGACTTTCCAATCGATCAGATTAGCAAGCATCTGTTGTTTCGATTCGATAATTATGGCTGGGCTGCGCTTACGCTGGGCTTTCGGAGATGAAACATTCCTCGTATAACAACAAACACGAGGGGAAGCACTCCTCCCACTACGAAAGTCGCATCACCCAGGACTCGCAGCCAGGTAAAAGATTGGAACAATTGCGAGTGAACGAACTCATAACTGCGTGCATACCAGAAGCCATGCGTGTAGCTTGCGATCATCTGAATTATGCCGGCTGGAAAAATGTTCAGTACGAGCATTAGCATCAAGCCGATGTTTAAGCTCCAGAATGAAGTGCCAATCAGCCTGTTGTTCCAGGCATCCTCGGTCATCAAATATCGCGTGCAGAAAAGAATGGCAGCAACAGCCAGCATACCGTAGACTCCCATTAATGCTGCGTGCCCATGATTTGAGGTCAGATACGTAGCGTGTTCGTAGTAGCTGACAATTGGGGTATTAATCAAGAATCCAAAGACGCCCGCGCCTAAGAAGTTCCAGAATCCTACAGAAATGAGGCACATCATTGCCCAGTAGTGCGAGAAGTGTTTGATCGAGCCATTGACTTTTGCCAATTCCACAAACTTCCACGCTTCCATGGTCAATAGCGTCAAGGGCACCACTTCCCAGGCTGATATCATCGAGCCCAACGCCATATTAATCGCTGGTTGAGCCGTCCAGTAATAATGATGACCGATGCCGACGATGCCGCTTCCCAGATAGAGAAGGATGTCGACATAGATGACTGTAAGCGCGGATCGTTCTGATACCATTCCAAGGCTACAGAAAAAGTACGCCACGATAATGGTTGTGTAGAGCTCGAAGATTCCTTCGACCCAGAGGTGTACAACCCACCAACGCCAGAAGTCCGCAACGGCAAAATTCGTACCGGGATGATACATCATTCCGAAGCTGAAGAACAAAGGAATTGCGAAGACTCCGTATAGCAGCATGTAAGGAAGGCTACCTTTGTCCTTTCCCTGTAGGAGCGGGCGTACAGTGCGAAATACGATGAATGCCCACAGTACCATTCCTATTGTTAGCAGTATTTGCCACACTCGCCCGAGTTCGAGATACTCCCAGCCCTGGTGTCCAAACCAGAACCAGAGATTACCGAGCATATTCTTGACTCCCATCCACTCACCACCGATGCTTCCAACGGCGACAATCAGGATGGCGACGAAGAGAATCTTAACCAACCAGTGTTGGCCCTTTGGTTCGTGTTTGGATAGCATCGGCGCCATAAACATGCCGGCCGCCAACCAGGCAGTTGCGATCCAGAAGATTGAGAGCTGCAAGTGCCAGCTGCGTGTGATGCTATAAGGAAAAATGTTGCGAATATCAAATCCGTATAGTCCACCAGCTTCAACAATGTAGTGTGCCGTAACAACGCCGAAGGCGGTTTGAAACAGGAAGAGCAAAACCACGACTACGAAGTATGGATAAATTGAAATCTGCGATCTAAGCGGTTGATAGGTTGCGACATTGTCTACCATTCCAGCGCCATCCGGGGCCCACCCTAATCCAGGAAGTGCGCTCATTACAAATTGAGTAAGTCCAATGCCGCCCACTAGCATAACCAAACTCAATGCGCTCCAGAGAAATACTTGCCAGTTTGGGCTATTTCCAACCAGATCTTCGGGCGGCCAGTTGTTGGTAAATGTGTAGTCTTTTCCGGGACGATTCGTGGAGCAGACCCAAGCTGCCCATGCAAAAAATCGGGTCAATTGTAAGCGTTCGGTCTTGTCTGCAATGTAACCAGCTGGCAGCGGTAGCTTGTCGTCAGCACTAAAACTGGTGTCATAGTAGTCTATGAGTTTTTGGTAGGCAGCTGCCTGGTTCGCGGTCCAAGTGAGAGATTGCTTCTCATTGTTATAACGATTTTTCTTCAGCTCCGCATGGAGCTTACCTCTTAACTGTCCTTGTTGTTCCGGACTTAGCCGTTCGTATGGTTGTTTGAATTGTTCAATGGATTGTCTATCGAGTGAAATTACAAGTTCTCTGTGCAAATAGTCTGCTGAGAAATCCGGCCCGTTGTAGGCTCCATGTCCGAAAATAGATCCGACATCCATTAATCCATACTTCTGAAAGACTGCCTGCCCAGCAAGAATGTCGGCTCCAGTAAAGAGTGTGTTGCCGGTAGCGTCTACTACTCTTTCAGGAATTGGCGGTGCCTGGGTGGTTGTCTCGTGTCCCATGAATATGAGAGTCGAAAAGCCGGCGAAAAGCACCAGGAGCACCGATAGCTTCCATTTCCAGGACATAGCCGACCTCCCGAACCAAGGCTTTTGCTGATTTGACAACGATGCTAGCACGATGTATATTGGATATCAAGATCCAAATATCTAATTAATGAATCGGTACCAGTTAGCGGTTCGGATGAGGAGGCTGCCATGAACATCACCAGAGATACAACCGTCAAGGAGATATTGGATGCGCGCCCTGACGCGCTCTGCGTATTCTCCAAATTTGGCGTCGAAGTGGAATTGGAGTGCCCTGAGGCTATAATGGACTTCCCTCTTTCTGATTGTGAAAGCGTTTGTCATATAGATGATGTAGATGTGCTAATCAGGGAGCTTAGCGAGTTTTTTGCTACTGCTCCGGCGAACTAACAATCGGTGCAAAGCAGTGATTTCTCAAACGGCTGAATATGCACTACGAGCCATCGTATTCTTGGCGCAGGATATCAAAACTCCATACACTACCGAGCAGATCTCGAAAGGGACTATGGTTCCACCGGCGTACCTATCCAAAGTGCTTCAGTCACTTTCAAAGGCCAGGTTGGTTCAATCGCAGCGCGGTTTGGGTGGAGGATTCTCACTGCTGAAGAAACCGGATAAATTGAATATCTTGACGGTCATAAATGCAGTAGATCCAATTCGCAGAATTGAAAGCTGTCCTTTGGGGTTTGAAGATCATACGAATTTGTGTCCGCTTCACGATCAGTTAGATCGGGCCGTTGCGCTAATTGAGGATGCGTTTAGGAGTACAACGATCGATCAGTTGATTGCCAAAGGAAAGAAGTCGAATTTCAAACTATGTATTTTCCCGGAAACAGCGATCGAGCCGCGAAAGGGGAATAGATCAGGCAATAACCAATGATGTTGAGCAAAAAGCCGGAGTCCGGGAAGGCTCTAGCTAAGATTGGGTTGCCGGCGCTTCACTTTGTGGGCACTGCCGGCAACATTGAGACAATCGCCTGATATTGAGAAGGTGACCAATGACGAGAGTGAAGCTACCCAGGCACAGCACCGGAGTTTCATAGAGTTCGTGCAGGCTTTCCGGAAGGAGGAAAGTCGCCAGGGTTACGAAGAAGAGCCCAAGCGCCAGAGGAGCTACAACCCTCCAGTCGTTGTGCTTTCTGTATCCCTGATAAGCAGCTGTGAGGCAGAACAGAGCCACAGCACCGGCGCAAAGCTGATGAACGAGCGGACTTTCCCAGATTTCTCCAGCATAGTGAGGCAGCACGGCGATGGCAATCGGGGCTGCCATACAGTGAACGGCGCAGATTGTCGAAGCGCTGATTCCGAAAAGATCGGTACTGGAAAGCGCATTTGTTTGCATTGGCGGTTCCATGCGTGTGCGACTAAGGCCCATTGTACTTTGTTGTACACTATTCCACAAAATGGTGTAATAGTGTAAGATGAGAATATGTACACTAGTTTAAAGATAAGCAAAACCGTTCAGACGTGCTGCCCTGTGCACGTTACATTTCCTGAGCAGGCGCCGATTACAGCTGAAGAGGCAGTTGAGCTGGAAGATCTGTTTAAGATATTGGCAAACGATACAAGGCTTCGGCTTCTTCACACTCTTGCGAGAGTGGAAGAAATGTGTGTTTGCGATCTGGCAATGGCAGTTGATATGACGCCGCAAGCCATTTCCAATCAGCTTCAACGGCTGGCGGATAGAGGTATCGTTGCCACCAGGCGCAGTGGCAATATGATTTATTACAGAGTGATCGATCGATGCGTTATCGGCTTGTTGCAAAAGGCTATGTGCTTGCTGTCTGACAGCGAAAAGCACAGTGATTAATAAGGAGATAGAAACATGGCAGATCAATGTTGCCCGCCCAGCTGTTGTGATAGCAAGAACTGTACGCCATGTAAGGGCTGCGAGTGTTGTTGCTGCTGTTGCACTAACTACCAGGAAGGCAAGAGATGTGATTGCTCACCAGCTTCACCTTGCGAGACGCAAATGACGAAGTGAAGTTGTATCTTTAGCAACGTCTCGGCTTACCGTCAGTAATTCCAGAAGTATCAGCTGCAGGTGTATTGTCCTTCTGCGGGCAAAACTAGCTGTGTTAACGCAAGTTGATGGCGGCTCGCTTGGTCTAACAATCAATGGCCCGCTGCCGATGTCAACTTTACTTGTGGCTTTCCGCCTGCGAGTATCGGTAATTGAAACATCAGCAGCCCTGCTCAGGCAGTCCGTGCGGCTCAGAGCCTTTGCACCGTTGTAACAATTGGCGGCTAGATTGACAGTGTCGATTGGCTCAGGTGTGCGGGGAATTCAAAATGACGAAGTCGATTATTCATGCATTAGCACTGCTCTCTTTACTAACCGTTGCCATTCCTGCCAAGGCTTACTATCCCAACCAGGGCTCGGCTGGAGCCAGCGGTGCACAAGCCCGGCATACCGCTAAGACGGGAGGCAGCTTGGGTTGGACGTCTCCCAGTGGTGCGCAATATGTGCAACTGCCACGCACGGCAACTGGCGGGCTCGCTAGCGTTTATGGAGGGGCCAATGGATTGCCGCCTACGCGTTTGGACAGCTTCGTTAAGGAAGCTGGCGGTCTTGCTGAAAGTATTTATGGAGACGAAGGTACAAACCAACCGCCTCCGATCAGAAATTTCCTACCGCAAAACCGAATCGACTTCGGAATTACGATGTCACAAAGTAATTCCGTCTTGACGACCGGGCATGCAAGCCTGCTTCCCACAGCTTGGGGTGCAGATGAGTTTAGCCAATACCCTGAGGCGCCTACCGTTTCCGGCGATCATGTCATTCGTGATGGAAATGGGCAGCCTGTGAGTTACCCGATCGACCCGATGTCCGTAATGCCGGGTGCTACTTACGGTGGAGGCAGCTATGATCCGAGCAATGGCGACTTTCCTGGGGCCGGCGGAAGATAGCATTTTGCTTGCTTACTAGGGCAAGCGATGGGGCGGCAAGAGCGAACTGACCAGTTCTTGTAGATTTCCCCTGCCTGGATAATGTGCGAAACTGTTCTGTCATAATTTAGGCTTGCATCGGTAGTCAATTTCAATCAGTACGTAGATATTGCAAATGTCATGAAAAATTCCTGCCCGACCGGACTTTCGATCGTTGTACTGTTGTTGAATTTAGTCCCCTTCGGTACCGATATAGCGCAAGCCAGCCCGAGCACAACCGTGACTAAGACTGAAGACCACCACCATTCTCACAAGCACGGCTATAGCCGCAGCTTCGACGATGCAGAGAAGTGGTCGAAGAAGTTCGATGATCCTGCTCGCAACAGCTGGCAAAAGCCGGATGAGGTGATTGAGAAGCTGGGCATACGAAGTGGCGACAAAATTGCAGACATCGGCGCGGGCACTGGCTACTTTTCACTACGCATCGCGAAAGCGCATCCATTGGCTATGGTTTATGCGGTTGACGTTGCCGACAGTATGGTGGCATATCTCAATAAAAAGACAAAGCAGCTCGATCTGCCTAATCATAAGCCGATCAAGGCGTCTGCACATAATCTCAACTTGCCGGACAAAGTGAGTTTGGTACTAGTCGTCGATACATATCACCATATCGATGATCGAGTTACTTACTTTGCCTCTCTCCGCAAGCGACTTCGTCCCAATGCCAAAGTTGCAATCATAGATTTCACCGCCGAATCTCCTGAAGGACCCCCGAAGGAGCATCGGATTGCGCCGGCCGAAATGAAAGAGGAAATGCAGGAAGCAGGCTATGCACTAGCGCAAGAAATCCCGCTTTTGCCCAATCAATATTTCCTGATTTTCAAGCCAGCTAGAAAGAACTGATTCAGTGGAGTTAACGGGCAGTCTTCCGCGATGCTC
This sequence comes from uncultured Candidatus Obscuribacterales bacterium, assembly GCA_964607945.1. Taxonomy (GTDB): domain Bacteria; phylum Cyanobacteriota; class Vampirovibrionia; order Obscuribacterales; family Obscuribacteraceae; genus JAGVKB01. Next base: position 1,249 of record CAZSNX010000176.1, on the reverse strand, counting down.
CACTAGCTGCTGGGCTGGCTCCGTTGTGGCTGGGACCCATGGTTTCATCCAGATCAAAGTGAGTGAACTCTTTGAACTCGGCAAGCCGGTTGTCTATCTCAAGTGGAGTAACACGTCTGAGCCGATCGCAACTGAACTCTTCAACATTGAACGACGCCATGATGGAACCATATACAATACCGCGTCGAACACACATCATGTCTTCCGGTTTGTTTGTCCGCGCGAGATAGCCCATGAAGCCGCCTGCGAAGCTATCACCGGCGCCGGTGGGATCGAATACCGTCTCCAACGGATAGGCGGGAGTGGCAAAGAACGAGTCATTCGTGAAACAGGCTGAGCCGTACTCGCCGCGTTTGATAATGAGCATTTTGGGACCCAGCGACAGTATCTCCTTAGCGGCTTTTATCAGGTTAGGTTCGTCGGCCAGCTGTCTTGCTTCGGCATCGTTGATGATCAGAGCGTCAACCACCCCAATGGTCTTCACTAACTCATCTCTGGCGCTCTCTATCCAGAAGTTCATAGTGTCCATCGCGACGAAATTCGCGTCTACCTGTTCTCTCACTTCACGCTGAAGTGTTGGCTGTATGTTGCCTAGGAAGAGATACGGAGACTTACGTGCCTCTGAGGAAAGTTTTGGCTTGAATTCAGCGAAGACATTGAGCTGTGTGTCAAGAGTATGGGCTGCGTTCAAATCGAAACCGTATTCGCCCTTCCAGAAAAAGGTCTTGCCGCCGGCGACTCGCTCCAGGTCTCGAGTGTCTATGTCGTGCTCGTGAAATACTGCTTCGTCTTCTGCTGTAAAGTCTTCTCCAATGACTGCAACAACACCAACATCAGTGAAGAATGATGCTGCCACTGAAAAGTGAGTCGCAGATCCGCCAAGACTTCTCTCGCGGGATAGAAAAGGTGTTTTCACGGAGTCGATAGCTACCGAGCCTACGACTAACACTGAACTCATAATGTACCGTACCTCGTCTGGTCGTATTTCCCATCGGCTGACCGCCCATAGCAGAGGACAGAAATCCTACCTGCTCAGGAGCGATCGGGAGCTTAAGCCCCAAGATTAGCATGTAATCAGGTGCGAAACATAACTCGCAGCTAATGGACCAGTCGTCAGTAGTTTCGAATGCTAATGACTGGCTCGTTTTGGTTGTGTAAGCCTATGTGTCCGCGGTCTCGGTGCTGGATGGCAGACCATGCGCTGGAGATTGTGATTATGAGGACTAACCAGGACTTGCATCAAAGGAAG
>CAZSNX010000175.1:0-8462 GCA_964607945.1 uncultured Candidatus Obscuribacterales bacterium | reverse complement strand
AACGGTTGAAAAACTTGGCGGAGGCAAGACCGGCGAAGTAAAACTCTTACAAGAGTTCACCGGGGAGTTGAGTCACCACCAACTTGTCCGCCGCGAGGCTACCATCGCCGAAAGAGCTCTAAGAGACAGACCACCTGCGGCTGGAGAGAACAGCCAAGCTGGCGGCGAAAGGCAGCAATTCAACGAGCGAGCGGCGGCCGCTCGCAACGCACTGGAAAGATTGGAGGGAAGCTTCCAAGCCAGTAAAGAAAAGTGGGGTGGAACACTCAGGCACCATCCGGAGATGCTGGCACTAACCCGAGGATTGTCTGATGCCACCACCGCCAGGCACAATCCGGAAAGCTATGCACGTTCTCCTGAAGAATTCTCTCCGCTCAGATACAACTTGACTAGACAATTGAAAGATCTGGTATCAGATCTGAAACAGCAAGGACTGAGCGGCAAGGCGCTGCAGCAAGAGCTGCAAAAGCACCCGCTGATGAAAGCGATTCGAACAGTCAATTTGATTGAGAACGTTGTAACCGGTCTGAGCAATGCCCGTTCGGCTCTCAGTCCAGAGAGAAAACAGGAGGCAGTCTCAGCGGCCCGAGACGCCGCCAACAAACTGATGAGAAAGCTTGATCCGGCCGAGCCGGACACGCATGCAATGGTCAAATTCCTCAAGGATAGCGGTCTGGTAAAAGACCGCGATATTCCGCGCAATATCAAGGAGGCTCCCAAACCACCAGAGCCAGCTGCCACCTGGTTGAGCAGAAAACTTGACGACTTCGGTGGACACTTTGTCGGTGACGCATCAGCCAAGCCGGTACGAGACGGTGGCGAGCCCAGTCTGCAAAATGTGCGCGACAACGCACAGCCGGACGCGTCCGCTGGATTGCGCAGCTTGAGCACTGACAAAACATTCACCGCCACCGGTCTGGCTAACATGTCTAAGGCGGAATTAGTGAAGTTGACTGCAGACCTGCAAAGGGCCGCGCATACGGATGCGGTAACGGGAGTGCCGAACCGCAAGGCTTTTGACTCGGTGCTCGCGCGAGAATTGTCGAGAGCCGAGCGAAATCCGGAAGCGCCGCTCTCATTGCTCCTGGTTGATCTCAACTCTTTCAAGGCCGCCAACGATTTGCACGGGCACGCAGCCGGCGATCAAGTGCTTAGACAAGTTGGCGAGCTGTTGCAGAAAGCATCACGCGAGTATGATCTGGTGGCACGCACCGGTGGCGATGAGTTTAGTATCGTGCTGCCCAACACATCAGCCGAGCAAGCCCAGGAAATCTCTTTCCGCTTGCGTGAGCAGATAAAGATAGACGTTTTTGGCAAAGAAGGCCAAGTCACGGTTTCTCCACAAACGCAAAACCGGCAAAGAGAGTTCAATCAAGTTACGGTTTCACTCAGCATTGGTGAGGCTACCTCAAGACCGGGCGTGCAAGCCGAAGAGCTGATGAAGACCGCCGATTTGCGAATGTACGAAGACAAGAAACGACAGAAGGCAGGACGCGGACTGCCAACCGAATCTCCCGATGCCACCAGCACTGCGAATCGAATCGCGCCAGATTCAAACGCTCGGGTGGAGCAGCCCAACCCGCAAGTCGACCAGATGGCTGCCGGTGCGGTCGCACCCAAGCGCTTAACCACAAGCGACGCCCTGTCCGCCCGCGGACTGGACAGCCTTTCAAAGAAAGAGCTAATCAGGCTCGCTGCTGAGTTGCAGAAAGCCGCCAATACCGACGCCGTAACAGGACTGCCCAATCGCAAAGCATTTGATGCGGCACTAAGCAGAGAGCACGCCCGAGCGGAAAGAAATTCGGACGAGCCCATGTCCGTCCTGCTTTTGGATCTCAATTCGTTCAAGGCAGCAAATGACTTGCACGGGCATACTTCAGGCGATCAGGTACTACGGGAAATTGGTCGCCAACTTAAAAACGAGCTGCGCGAATACGACATGATTGCTCGCACGGGCGGCGATGAGTTCTGCTTGATTTTACCCAACACTACAGAAGAGCAAGCCCAGGCGATAGCGGCTCGACTGCGGGAGAATGTGAAAGTAAATCTGTCATCTTCCGAAGGTAAGACAACTGTCACTCCAGCCAGCGCGCAGGAGCCGAAAGGACAAGACCCTGTCACAGTCTCACTAAGCATCGGCGTTGCCACTTCGAAGGCAGGGTTATCCGCACAAGATCTGGTCAAACTAGCGGACCATGAGATGTACGCCGACAAGAAGCGCCAGAAGGCCGGCCGGGGGTTGGAAGACAGCATACGAGCCGCCATCAAGCCCGTGGAGCAAACAGGTGAAATTTCGCTGAGAGTCGACGAAAGCACGACATCTGATCGAACCCGGTCGGAGTTCTTCCTTGAGCAGAGTGAAAGTAAAGTCAACGCATCAATGGTATCCGGGCATCCCGGAGAAAGAGTGTTCAAGAGTGCACTTGACCAGCGGCTGAATGAGCTCGGCCGGGACTGGCAAGTTGCCCAAGCGATGAACCAACCCGAACATCAGAAATTCATCGAAAAGCAGATTCACGAAATCCTTCTGCCCGAATTGAAGAGAATGGCCAAAGAGATGGGCCTCTCGGCCGAGGCGGTAAGCGCGGCGATGATCGAACTGAAAGATCTCAAAGGTCGCTCGGGAACCTACAACCGCGAACGAAATGTGATTACCATCGATCCAAGCACAGCCAGTCCAAGCGAAGTACTACGGCATGAGTTAGCGCACTTAGCTCGCGCAGTCGAACGCTCAGCCCTCAGAAAGACCGATCAGCAAGCGTTTGACAAGCTAGTGCTTGATTCCGTCCTCAAGAATGTCGGCAACGGCCAAACTGCTGCAGTAGAGCTCAGGGGGCAATTCGGTCAATTGGCCAGAACACCGCTGACCGAGCCCGGACGCGCATTGATGCGAGAGGCACTGGCCGAATATGCAACTCAGCACGGCAACAGCAATCAAGATCGAACCAAGAAATTGGAAGCACTCCTTTCTAACAGCAAATACGATCGGCTTCATCAGGAGCTGGGTGGCAATGCTCTGGAGGCATTCCGAATAGAAGTAGGTCATTTCCGAGCAGTCCAGAACTCAATGGTTCTCTCGGAAAAGACGCTCAAGGCTAATCCCAAACTGGCAGAGCAGATCGCCGCTAAAGCGCATAGCTACGAACAAAGTAAGGCCAAATTCGGCGGCAGTCTCGAGCAGCATCCGCTGATGCAAAAACACACCTGGGGTTCTTCCGATTCGGTAACCGGCAGAGTAGACCTCGGCCAATACCAGGGATCGCCGGAAGAGTTCAGCCCAAGACGAGCCGGTGCCACTCAAAACTTGAAAGATCTGGTCAAGGATCTACGACGCACTGCCAGTAGTGACAGTACAGAGCTCAGAGCCACCATTCAGAGTAAAGGCGCTGAGATTATCGAACAGATAAAGAACAATAACTCGATGCACCGGATTGCAGTCAACCTTGACGCCGCAGCTAAAGCACAAGACACCCCGTCCAAAGCTGCCGCCTTGAAAGTAGCTCACGACACAGCAGTAGAGTTGCTGGAAAAGATTCACCCGAACGATCCAGCCGCGAAGAGAACGATTGACTATTTGAAATCCAATAATGTCGTAGACCAGGCAGAAATTCCCAGACGCTTTGAAAAGGTCATGAAGGACGCTGCCGAGCACTCAGCGGAGGTGCTGGCTGCACCAAAAGAAAAGCAGCAGGACAAACTGCTGGCCATGACGGTGTTGCTGACAGAACATCCTCGGCTGAAGAATGAAGCTTTGATTGAAGTCGCAAGGAGAGCCGGCAACGATACCAAACTACAAATAGAAGCGCTCAGACTTATCGATGGAGACCCGCGAAAGAGCAGCGAAGGAGCTGCCTCGCAGTTGCAAGCACTGGCCTTCCGGTCCGCCGAGATCAAAGAATATTTGGCACGATTCGACCAGCCCTTATCCGCAGACAGCCGGCAGCAAGCACCGGCAGACCAACACGCAAAAACTGTCACTAATTACCTGGTAGACCAGCGGGTTGCGAAACCAGCAGAGATTCCTCGGCAGCTTCGCAGCCTGGCTGGAGAATCTCAACCAATTTTGTCGCGCACATTCAAGCCAGCCGAAGGTGCTGTCCATGAAAGAGTCGAGCCGAGCGCGCCTTTGCCCAGAGAGCATAACCCGTCTGCTACAGAAATCGAAAAAACACAACAACGATTAGCAGACCGGCATCTCGCTCGAGAGCGCATCGCCGAGATAATCAAAGAGCAGACGATTCCGGAACCTGCCAAAGAACGACTTGAAGATCTGACCAAACTTCTTCGAGAGTTGCCCGATAAAGAGCAAGGAACATATCGAAATCTAAACTCGCGCTATGAAGCACTTGGCGCCAATGAACTACCACGCGAGATTGCGAAGTGGCGAGAAGAGTTCCTACAAAGAGTCGGTCGTGAACCCGATCACTCCGATTTCACTGCCGAGTTTCTCTCGACTGAGACGCCGCGAGAAATGAGAGCATATCTCGTCGATGGGCAGCCTGGCATGAGCATATTGGTTCCGGAAGATTACGCTAAGACTTTGGATGCAGTGCGCGAGCTAAGAAAGAAAGCTGAAAATGGTGCAACCGAGGCAGAGCGCATCGCCGCCAAACTTGAGCTCCGCAACAACGACGAATACAGAACGGCCGTGTTGCCGGAAGATGTGATTCCCACCTTGAGAGAGCTTCCGGATGGCGGCAAGTTAGTCAGAGAGGTTGTGCTGGATAATCGGCGAAATCCGGACGACGGTTGGCACACGCTCGAGTACAACCAGAAGAAGAACGGCGATCTCGACTCTCCCTTCCACTCAGCAGCAATCGCTCAGGGCGACATAGGACGAATAACAGTCTATCCCGGAGCAAATCAATTCCCAGGAGGCATCGGCGAACTAATCGGTCATGAATGGTCGCACATACTCGAAGTGGCAGCCAAGCAACACCGTGAAGCCTTCGAGTCTGCCGCACACCTGGACAATATGGGCTACGAAAAGGGCGACTTCGGCTATTATCACCGCGACTATGCCCGGTACAACAACCATGAAGACTGGGCGGTGCATATAGGCGAGGTGTTCTTAGCGAAAGGGCACGACGGGTTGGACGCGGTCCATGCGATGATCGACGGCGTCAAGAACTCCGAGTCGGAATACAAGGTCTTGGTGATGGCGAGGGCTTTGGAACAGCAACTGGCGGCAGCCGAGCAAAGTGGGCAAAAGAGCGTCAATCACAGTCAAATCAAGGCAAGAGTAGATGAAGTGCTCAAACAGCTTTTACCCGACGCGCAAGCTCGCTTGGAACAGCGAATTTTGAGCAAGTCGACCACTCCCGACGAAAGAGCGCCACAGATAGTCGCCTTAGCAGCAATCGCAGAAAATGGACCAGCCTATCTGGTGAGCCTGGCAGCACGATCGCAAGATCCGGTCTTGGCCGATAGTCTGTTGACGATGACAAAACAACGCTTCAACGGACAGATTCCGACCGACACGCTGGTGGCGCTTAGCCTTTCCGAATCTCCGCTTCGCTATACGGCACTATCCGAGCTGTCATCCCGCAATGACCTGCCAGCAGCCCAACTCAAACGAGTTAACGATCAGTTGATTGACGGTCTTAAGAGTGGTGAAATCAGCAGGTTATGGCAAGAAGAAAAGATCGATGGGCTGCAACCGCTCGCCAGAGCGATCGCCGCAGCCAGCACAGACAAACAAAAGGTAGAACTTCTCAATCGAGCGGTCCGCGATTTGCAAAGCTCTCCGTCCGGTAGAGATCTGTTGCTGCTGCATCTGGCAGTCAACGATGCACTATTGGCAGACAGAGCGATGCGGATGCTCGAGTCTAATCCGCCGAGAGAACACACCTCAATCAGACAAGCTATCAATCGGGGAAGCACAAATGGCGACCCAACGATGCAAGCGCGCTTTCGAGCGCTAGACCAGCAAGTTCGCGCTGCCCGCCCTGATGATGTTCGCTTGATTATTCAGGTTCTCGACAAGAGAAAACATGAGGCGCTGCTGGCTAGCTTGAGAGATCCCGGAGGTCTTACCAAGCAATGGAAGGACGGTCAACTGGAGTCATCGATTGGAATCACCTCCCTTATTCGCGACGCAGCCCTCTCGAATGCTGAGCGAATCGGATTGCTCAGCCAAACCGTCGCCAATCTGGCTGATGCACCGCACCTCCAGAGAGAGCTTCTGACCAGCGCTGCCGCTGATCCTCTACTTGAAACGTCACTGAGACGATTCGCCCTGCAACAGCTGGTTGCCAATCCCCCGAAAGACCCGGCGCTGCTCAGCCAATTGCGCAAGATAACAGCAAATGACGCAGATATGGTCGTTCAAGAGCTGGCCAAAGTCGCGCAGATTGCAAGCCCACGCGAGCGACTCGATGCTTTGAAAAATCTCGCCAAACAGAGCCCAGAAGTGGACCATCGCAACGCCTTCCGCCGAGCTGTCGATATCCTCGAACAACGAGCCAATACTGAGCGAATCTTCAAATCAGCCGTCAATCAACCAGACTTGCTGGAGCAATCTCTGCGCCGGCTTAAACCTAACAGCGCCAACAACACTACTCGCATCTGGCTGGAAGGCAAGATAGACGGAGCCGATGTCATATCTCACTTAATCGTTAAGGCTCCGGCCGACCGCCAGATATCGGCGCTTACAGATGCGGTGGATAGCCTCAAGGATAGTCCTCACCGGCGCAATGAATTACTCCTGGCGATTGCCGAGAAATCAGGCAACAATTCCAGATTAGCTCTGGAAGCTCTCAGCAGACTGACCGAAACAGCCAGAACTACACCTGATACGGCATCGAGACTGATCGAGCTTTCCCGCAACAGCTCACATGCAGACGTTCGCTCATTAGCGAACGAGCGATTGCTACCGCCAGACGTCGCCAAGCCAGTTCTGCGCCCGCTGAACGCCAAGAAGGAATTGTTAGATCATATCGCCGAAGCACAAGACAAGTCTCAAGCCGCACATTCCGAGCCTGGATCAGATAGCATTTTTGCACCAGGCACCAGAATTGATACCAGAGCAGACTCGGCCGATATCCGAACGGATGAGTTAAATCAACGTAGCTCAGCGCGCGAGCGTCATAGCGACCAGACCATCAAGCAACAACTGATTCCAGAACGCCAACCGGATTCTCTAGAAAACCTCACCAGTCTACTTGTACCCTACAAGGGCATTCGCGTCGAAACGTCTGTACAGATGCGATCGGAATTTCAAGCACAAAGTACGGCTCGACTCGCCGACAAGCTGGATCAGCTCAACATTCAATCGTACAGCGATTACGAGAAGCTCATGCTCGAACGCGGCTCGGCTCGCCCGATGCGCGTGTACAACGTTAAGGGCTTCGACAACCTGGAAATTGTGATGTCCGAGAAGCACGCCGAAGTGCTCGACAAGGTGCGCGAATTGCGAAAGATACTCGAAACGGCAAGCGATCCGGTGGACAGAGCCGTTGCGCAAGAATCACTGCAGCGGCCTCCTTACAAGGACCAAATTCTGCCGGAAGATGTTATCCAACACATTAAGAACCTTCCCGATGGCGGTGCTTTGATTCAACGCATCGAACTGAGAGACGGTCCAAGTAAGGACAACGCGTGGCATACCAGAGAGTTCTATCGACGAAGATTGAATGTCACGGACAAAGAATTCAACGCATTGGCCGATGCCGGAACGAATGGCGGTCGCCGCACAATCTCCATCTATCCGACAGACGCTCAAGGCATCAAAGAACTCGGCAATCTGATCAATCATGAGTGGGGACATCTGCTCGAAGCTAAGCATCCAGTGATTGGAAAGGTTATGAAAGCCGCTACCGAATTTGAGCTAGAAGCAAGTGCCTTCGGAGAGACGACCCATTTCCACAACTCCTATGCTACCTACAACAGCAAAGAGAACTGGGCCGTTCATATCGAAAAATCATTCCTGGCAAAAGGCCTGGACGGAGTCGACTCGTTCCACGCCATGCTGGCTGATGCTAAGGGCGGCCCTTCGCAATTCAAAGTACTAGAGATGGCCAACCAGCTGGAAAAGGTCCTCGCTCAAGCAGAAAAATCCGGACGCAAGAGCGCGGATCACGAACTTATCAAAAATCGCATCCGGGAAGCCCAGGAACAATTGCTGCCTCATCTGCTCGACCAAGTCAAGCAAGCCGGCGATTTTCCACCAGCAAGCCTGCTCAAACTAGTAGGACGTTTCGGCAAAGAATCGCACGCTAAGGAGTTAGCAACACTGGCAGCAGATCCAGCGCGCGCATCGGCAAGGAACGCCTTGCTGAAAACTGCAGAGAAGATCTACGGCGGGACGATTCCGGCAGATGTCTTGAACAGCACGGCCAGCGCTGACAACTTCAAGAGCGCCGGAGCGAACCTGGCTGCCGCGGTCGCAAAACTCGAGTCGACTCCCAAGGGAGATCCCAACTGGCAGAAGGCTTATCTCGATGCAAAATCAGCAACAGAGA
>CAZSNX010000174.1:0-8467 GCA_964607945.1 uncultured Candidatus Obscuribacterales bacterium | reverse complement strand
GATCGGAAGAGCACACGTCTGAACTCCAGTCCAGGAAAGAAATACAAAAGAGGGTAGCCGAAAAGCGAAATGCCGTTGCGCTATTCGATCCAGCCTCAGACACCCACAAACGAATAGAAAAGCTCTTTCAGGCTGTGGACAACAATTCTTTCGATGCCGATACGATTGTCAACTGGCTCAAAAATGAGGGCCCGGTGATTTTGGTGACTACGGCAGCAATGGCCGGCACCTTCGCAGCCACGGGCGGCTGGGGAATCCTGCTTGCTCCGCTTGTCGCTCAAGGAGCTTCGGCGGCAACGCAAGAACTCTTATACGGCACCAGTTTTGGACCCGGAACCAGATCAGCATTTGGAGCCTACTTGAATGGCGACAAAGTCGATTTTGAAGAATCCCCCACCGGGCTGGTCAAAGAGCGGCAACGAGAATTCTGGCAAGATGTGGCCAAGCCGCAATTGCTGGAGTATGTCCACAATGTCGCCTTCATCGGGCTGACAGAGCTGACACTAGGTGTTGGAACGCTCTTGAAGAACGCAGCTCTGAACGCAGTAAGCCAGGCAGGTAAGGCAGGCTGCCCCAGCTTTGCCAGAGTGGCCAGATATCTGCAAGAAAACACGGACAGACTCAGGCAGTTCGAGCGCATAGCAGCAGCTCATCCCGAAAGCAGGATGGCTTTAGGAAAGATTCTGGAGGGGATGAAAGTAGATATCTTGTTTCAAGGCGCACAAATAGGCACCGAGAAGGTCATTATGTCTGCTGGTGCATCGCTTTTCTGTGCCGATGGCAAGCAGCACAACGCCGCCGGAGCAGAAGCCGACTTTGCACACGCGTTTACCAGTTTTGCGGTCACTGTCGGGCTAATCATGGTGCATCGCGGCATCAACTTTGCTCAAGGCTGCAGAAGGCTGGGCAATACCAATCACTTCGAAGTAAGGGTTAGCAAGGAAAACTTCGCCAGAGGGATGGACGAGCTTCGCATTCAAGGCTATCTGGTCGAAGAGCTTGCGGGCAACAGATTCAAAGTGAGACCCCCCGACGGTGGAGAAATAAACATCAAGCTGGAGCCGAGCGAGAGTATTACGACCGACCGGGCGCCGGTCCCTGAAAACGGTGCGCACAATGAGAATCGACCAGTTGACTCCGCACCGGCTCTTGCCACCAACAGCAGTGCTTCTGATTCACCGAACGTGAAGCATGATCCGCCGGTGTACGCCCGGCAGGATGAAGCCGACCCATACGGGCAGAGCGATGTAGATCGGTCCATCCATTTGCTGAACAGATTGCACCCTGACGGCTCAAGCCGGGGCGATCGGCTGATTATAGAGACCATCATGACCGAAGCCAGACGCATGGGTCTTTTCCGCAAGCTTGGCATTCCAGAGGAGCTTGTACGGATACGCTTAGTCAGAAACGACAACAATGGTGCTTACAGTACATTCGACAACGCAATTGAAATCAATCCCACTGCCGACAGCCCAATGCAAATCCTTCGCCACGAACTGGACCACATGAAGCGTTGCATCGAGCGCACAGCACTGGAGCTAGCTGATCCGGGGGCTTACCGAGCCCGGGTGCTGGAGTCAGTGCTGGATAATGTCGGCAACGGCTCAAAACGCTTTACACGAGACGAGAACTTTGGTTATTCGGAGCTCAACACGCGAGCGCTGCTGAGCCCGGAAGGGAAAAGGTTGATGCGCCAGGCAATCGCGGAAGTTTTGAATTCTGGTCGCCTTCCCGCAAAAGTACTGAATCAGGAAAAGTACAATGCGCTCCTGCAAGAAGTGGCTTTCCGCGGCGATTCGAGCCTGGCCGCCACTGAGTTGCGATTCGAGCTGGATCATTACCAGAAGGTTCTTGATGGTTGGCTCATCAGTCGCTCGGAAATCTTGCACAATCAGGCGCTCAGAGAGTTAATCGACAGAAAAGCTTCCGCCTATCAAAATTTCAAGCAAACCCACGGCAACTCGCTTTTCACACATCCCAACCTGGTACGGATCACAAAGCAGCTCTCGGAGTCGACGACAGCTAGCGCAGACATAACGGACAATAGAGCATATCAAAACGAATCTCGAGAGGAGATGAGCGCCCGCCGAGCCGAGTGGTCTCAGGGGCTGCGCCAGATAGCCGAGCAACTTTGTGAACAGAATTCAGACAGCACAAGCAGGAAACTGCGCACTCTGATCAGGGACACCGGCAAAGATCTAATCGAACAAATTCGGCTAGAGAACGCCAAGGAGAAACTCCTGGGGCAACGGCGCAAGCGCCATGAGGGAGGTCTTCTTTCGCAAATTAGTGAGGTACTGCGCGACCTGGCAGTCAAAGATTCGGCGGCAGCAAAGATAAACGTACCGCTTCCCCAGCGAACTTTCAACACACCGGAAGTGAGTCACCAGAATCCGCCTGCGGCAGCACGAGGCAGGGACAGTCGGGATGTCGAGTCAGATCGTGCGGAGGCACCACAGTCGGACCACAATATCAGCGGCCGAAAAACATTCTCCCGAATGCTCGAAACCTTAGGCTGGCCAAAGAAAGTTGCCGGGCAATACACCCGAACTTTGTCGGCCGACGACTTAGTAAGGAGTATCCGGGAATTGAACTCGCAGGAGCCCAGAACAATGTTCCTGGGCAGCCAAAAACCCTTCGACGCGGAGCGCATGGGTTCACTCGATGAGCTTACTAATGCAGCCACAGCGCTCGAGATTCACAGTTTCGGGCAGGGTTACGTACTGGTTTTCGACCGAATCTCAGCGGCCGCGCTCGAGGCACGGTTCGGCTCCGGAGACACCAGTTTTTACGAACAGTCATGGGGAGTAGATCGAAGCAAGCTTTCCGAACCACTTGCCGTCTACTCCGTGCCGCGAGATGAATTTGCGAAGATCTTAAGAGAGACTTGCGCCAACAGCATCGTCAGAGTCGAAGACCCCGAGGCGCAACTGGAGTTTCCACTGATCAAACCTGGTCACGAGGCGGAAGTAGGACGAAAGATTATTCAGGCGCTAAAAGAAAGAGAAATAAATCCGGTCGAGTTTGACGGCAGTCAAGGCACACGCTGACCGGCTTTCCACAAGTATGGTTCGGAGATTCAAATCGGCTCAGGTTGGGCTTAAGTGGTAATTTCACCATTTGCATCGGACCCCAAGTGATTGAAAATGCAACAACCTCTATTCGAGCTTGCCGGCGGTTCGGATGAAATGGAGGAGATGGGACCTTGGCAGATATTACATCGGACTCAAAAGTAAAGAGCGCACAATCCGAATCGCAAAGATCGGCAGCCGGTCTCCTGCTTGATGAAGCACAGCAACTGCCAGCGAAGCTATGGCGCGAGATTTCGGTTGTCGGTGGGGGCACCGCAGCCGGAGTTTTCAAATACGGGCTAACAAATATGACAGAGCGTCCCGGCCAGTTTGGACTCGAACTCACCGGAGCTGCCGGCCTTGCCCTCGCCCTGAGAGGTCCTGCCTGGACCAGAATTCCAGCGGCCTTATTCGTATCAGCTGGGACGATTGGATTCGCTAACCACATAAAAGACAGCGTCTCGGCAACGTTGCCCATCATTTCAGACACCTGGCGCTCTGATAAAAACACCACGACCAACCGAGAAGTGATTGCTCGCCACCTCGGACCGCTTGCATTTGACACGATTGCTATGGGTGTTGTCTTTCATCAAACTTCCAAGCTTGCAGATAGCCTTCACGGAACCAATCCCGGGAAGATGCTCGAATCAGCCAACAACAAACTAGGCAACCTGGCAGATCAAGCCGCTGAAAGGCTGGGTCTGCATAATTTAGGTCCGCAGCTTGCCTTAGAAGGAGCACCGAGCGGCAGACGGACCTCTCGCCCGCTGGAATTGAACGAGCCCATGTACATGACCGCTCAAAACACGGGCGGCGGCGGTGGCGACAGATTCAATTACAAACGCTACACCAACCAACTGGGCGAGTCGGTTCATAGTTTTGACAACGCAAAAATCAACGGGCGCAGGGGAAACTCAATCGAACACAGCGATGGACGGCAAGCATTTTTTGCCTACGACGGCAAAGTTGCCGTTACCTTCCCTGGCGGTCGCACAAGCTTCCTGGACATTGGCGAACCGATTCACCACGTACAATCCATCAGAAGACAGAGTGGCGACATCGAATATAGCTTCAACGGCAGATCTCACTGGGACGTTATGGTTCGCATGCAGGATCGTGTTGTAGCAGCAAGGTTGCGCAACGGCGACATCGAAATTCATATGGACACCCAAGTTACCGGTCCAACTTACTTACCGCACACTGATGGTTCGACAACGACAGTTCAACCAGAAGGCTGGGTCAGAGTAGATCGTCCCGGTCATGCACCTTATCAACAGGCGCTCGGAATGCGCGTCAGCCGCGTTTGCGCTACCGAGCATGCAGATCGAAGTTGCACCGTTCACTTCATTTCGCCGGACGGTCGAACCCACGGACTGCATCTCAAACGGCTTCCACCAGCGCAACCACAAACATTCCAGCGCCCGCATCAGCCGGTAGCACCGCCAGTAGCGCCACCGACGAGAGCGGGCAGCGATGTCGGCGAGCCGATCAGAGGGGTAGGTGGACGAACCCAGGGTAGAGTCGATGGTTGGCAACCGATCGAACCGCCTCAGACAGATCCGTTGTTCGTCTTTCGTCCAAACATTCCTCGCTCGCCGCATCGAGCCATTGCCGATCATCTTCTTGGAATAGATCATCGCCTAATGCCTGACAATAGTTTAAGCAGCCCAGCCGATGCGCACCTGGCGATGTTGGACATTCCTAATGTGCTTAAGGAACACTTCGGAAAGCTCGGCAAGCACTGACAATAGCGTTTCAAGCTTTTTTCTACAAATCTTTCAGCTTGGTTCAAGAATTCCTCCAAGGCAATTAAAGGTTTCCCTGAAATAATTGCCGCGTTAATGGCTTTGGCGCTTTTACCAAACTCTGGAGCAGGTGGGCCAATAGGCGGGTTAACCGCTTCCTTTGTGCGCGATTGAGCGGCCAAATCAGCTGACGCATTCTTGACACTAACTCAGCAATCTAAGAGGACGGAAGTGATGAAACGGCGGAATTCCATTGGTGGAGCATTACTTCTTACAACCGTTTATTCGCTAATATTGGCAATCCTGGGAATTGGGTTCTTGTATTTCTCGAGATTGATGGGCGGCGGGGCAGAACTTGCCAATGCCGTAGATGCAGGCAACCTCAAGTTGGCAAGGGAGATTGTCCGATACCCAGGAATTGACCTTACGGACGAAGAGTTGAAAGAGTTTGGCGATTGCCGAGATCTCCAAACTGGACAAGTAAACTTACTTACTATCAATGATGTCGTGCTTCACACACTGCAAGTTGCTGCGGATGCCCAACCGGCAGCAGAAGGAGACAAGACGCTCAGAGGGAAAAGGCGGAAACGGATTGAATACGATCCCTCTTCAATCAGCCGAGCACGAAAAGTAGTCGACATGTGCAATGCCATAAGTGCACGCCTCAAACAACGGCTGATTGATTTCGACAAACCAGGTCCAATAGGCTCCAGCTCTTCCGGCACTTTAGCCGAAGAAGCGGACGATGATGAAGACGTCGATATCGCTCCGGATGACCAAGATGAAGTTGTTGAAGTCGGTGACTCCAAGGACGACGAAGACGATGATGAGCCCGACACCGACGAAACAAGCACTCAAGCAGCAGTCAGCGACGCTTTTCATGTCTTTATGTCCGTTGCCGGTATGAACTCGCTTCGCATGCTGGAAAGCGGCAATTCAGCAAGTTTGCGTGGTTTAAAGTATGAATGGGCGTATATGAACACCGGCGCTGCTTCCAATGCAATCGTTGACGATTTCGATTTCCCCGGACGCAGTGCCGCTACAACAATTAGACTAGCCGACGGCCATACCTATCTGCGCGGATACACGAATATTCCAGTACTCGGCACAACGATTCAGGCAATTCCGGTACAGCCGGATCGCCTTCCGCACCTGGTATCAGCCAGAGAATTTCACGACAGTTCGGCCGAACCATCAAAGGTCGCACCGCCAAATGCTTTCGGAGTCAGCGCTGTAGCGAATACTCAAAACGGGGTGAAGACCGGAGCGGCTTCATACGGGATTGTAGGCACAAAATTGGCTAACCTTCGCATGGGCAATTACATTAGAGTCATCAATCCAATTGGAGCTGATAACAAACTCAACTCTCTGCCATCGACTGACAACATTTTCAATGTCGAACTGCGTCAGGGCATCCAGCTGATTGCCGATCAAACTGGCACTACAGTCGCATTCACTACCGACAAACGCTTAGCCGAGGAGTGGATAAGATTCAATCAAAACCAGAATAACCGCCCCGAGTCCTCAGCAGGAATCTTCAATGCGAAAGGAGAACCTGCCTCCGATTCAGTACTGCAATCGATGCAGAAACTCACTCAAGAATGCAATCTCGAAAGTGTAAGCGGTCTGCGTACCAACCCCCTCTGTTTATCATTGCAACCGGCCTTCATGCGTGCGTACCCTCATCAAGGGCAACCAACAGCTGTAGAGCCATCTGATCTCATGGCTGTCGAGCAAGTAAAAGAGAACATCATCGCAGAGTACGCGCGCATCACGAAGAATGCTGCAACAGGTCAACCCAGCGATATCGACGGATTCGTTCAATGTGCAGAGCTGACAGAACCGATTGCTTCGGGATTGAGAACGTATCGTCGCAATAAATTCAGCACAGTTCCGACTGTTCCGTTCAGCACACTGGAACAAAAACCTGCCTCCGTAAAGAGACTTCTCGGCCGACAAATTAAGAAGGTAAGAGCAGAACTCAAGAATGCCGTTTTGAACATGCTTGCAAATCCAGATCTCAAACAACGAGTAAAGGGTGTCAGACTTGGACGCACCGGCGGAGCAGTCAGGAAGCGAACTATTGCAAAATGGATTCAACTAGACCTGAAAGACATTCTCAAGTCGATGAAAATTGCCGATCTTGATACCACATATTACATCTATGAAAATCCTCGCTTTCCATACAGATTGGCTTTCAGCGATCGGGCTCCCGAAGGAACAGCAGCCAACGTCAAGGCTCGCGGTAACATCACTCGCTACATCATTCGCGAACGAAAGATTAGAAGCAATGTAGACCTGCTTCGTGGTGGAGAATTCAGGAAAGACGGACTCCTGTTCGGTCAAACTCTTGGCACTAAAATCGTGTGCAAAGAGATCGGTCAATGGACTGCCAGTTCGGGAGTAAATGGCAATTACGGAGACCTGGAGTTACGCAATGAAGTGACGTTCAAGTTCAATGGAGAGGAGTCACCAAAAGCCTACTTGGGACTCTAAAGCCTTACGAGCTTGCAAGTGACATGGCTGACAGGCGAGTCCTAAGGATTCTTGACACCTATTGATTGAAGCACCTGCAATTTGAAACCACACTGCCTCTCAACAACCCACATCTGCAAACGTTATGGGCATAACCATGTTATCTAACCTGATAGAAGTTAGGAAGCTGAAACATGGTTTGCTTAGGACCGTTCTCATCCGGGCACAATAGCGAGGACTGTTAACTCAAGGTAGCCTGAGTTACAAATCTTCGACACAGAGTTTTTTGATTGAGCGCACTTATGAATTCCAGAACAAACAGACGCATTGGCTGGTGTTTCTCAATTATCTAACTGACAAGTCAAGCGACAGAAGCGAGGGCATTACGGGTGGCACTTGAGCCGCCGGATCAAGGAACCAGCCAAGATTCCAAACAGGAAGACTTTTTTAACGAACAGCTCAAGGCAGGAGCCGCGCTGTTCAAAGTCGGGAAGTACGACGAGGCACTAACGAAATACCAAGATCTTCTTAAGCAGTATCCGAAGGAATCCGCAGTCTACTTCAACATTGGAGCTACCTATCAGGCGAAGAAGGATTTGGACTCGGCAATCAGCGCTTACCAAAGAGCAGTCGACCTAACTCCCGATAACGATGACTACAGAAAAGTTATCCTCGCAGCAAGAGAAATAAAGGCCGGCCCGTTGATCGAAAAGGCCAAACAGAAGTACGGCGAAAAGGACTATGCAGCAGCAATCGATCTCTACCAACAGGCTTTCGTCATCCTGCCCAAGAATTCAGCGCTCGCACACAATCTGGCCACCGCTCTCTATGTGCGCCAACAATACGACAGAGCGCAGGAACTCTTCAAAACATCCGTCGCTCTTGATCCAAAAGAGCAAGCAGACGATCTCTTCACAATTGCGGCAATAGACGAGCACTTTGGCCGAGGGAAAGACGCACTCGACTGTTATAGAGATTATCTTTCCTCATCTCCAAACGGCGCTCATTCCGCCCGCGCCAAAGAGCGCATTGAAGCGCTGACCGTAAACATGAAAAATGTTATCAAGCTCAAGCCCGCATCTGAGATTGTCCAAATCTCGGAAGCAACCGATTTATTCAATCAAGCACTCGAACTGCATAGTGCGAAGAAATTCGACGAAGCGCTTCTACTTTACC
>CAZSNX010000173.1:7114-8538 GCA_964607945.1 uncultured Candidatus Obscuribacterales bacterium | reverse complement strand
CGATTCGACTGTCTCCACTTGCTCCCTTGGAATGCTAACAACCGTAGAACAAAAAGATCTAGAAAAAATCTCAGGGACAAATACCAACCGTCTGTTTGTAATAACAAAGCGGCCAGGTCGGTCTTTGTGCAATGTAAGAAAATACGACTTTACGACTTGCTCGCCCTCGAGCGGCTTAAATGCCGAGCCGAAAATCAGGGCAGCAAAGAGCAAACCGAAGAGCAGGAAGATAGCTGCCCAAAACGATAGGAATGACTGTAAGTATTCCGAGCCATGCTTGCACAGCCGTAACCAATTCGTAATGCAACCTTCCCGAATTGCACCTTGCACATCGCCTGACCGATAAAGCGCCCAACCGAGCCGGCCATGAGCGTTGTCACTCGATGGCGCAAGAGCGGTAGCTCTTTCATACTGCTCAATTTGCCCTTTCAGATCACCTATCTTTCCAAGAGCCGCACCCAAACCAAGTCTGGCAGCAACCGAACGTTCGTTGATTGAGACAGCATCTCGATAAGCCTCAACAGCATTAGTGAAGTCACCCTTCCTTCCAAGCGTTGCGCCCAGGTTCATATAACTGTTCAAGTTACGCGGTTCCAAATGAATCGCTTGCAGAAATGCCGAGATTGCATCATCGAAATAACCAAGGCTGGCAAGAGCAGACCCCATAGTTCGATATGCAAAGGCGTCGTTTGGATCGAGTTCGATTGCCAACCGCTCTTCAGTTACCGCTTCCACATACTTCTTCTGCATGCCCAAGATCATGCCGAGATTGCTATGAGCAAGCGAATCAGAGGAATCCAGCTGGATTGACTTTCGCATTTCCTGCTCGGCCGCAGCAAGATTTCCAGTCAGGCTCATTGCCTTGCCCAATCGCTGATGTGCTGCGGCATTATTAGGAGCGCTGCTAACTGCCTTCTTATACAAGGCGATTGCACGATCGAACTGATCTTCACTCAGGTAGTTGTCACCTTGCTCGATTTGATCGGCGACACTCACAGCCTCGGTAGCCCATAAGCACGAGCACTGAGCGAACAAAAAAAATGTCAGCAAGTAAATCCAAGAACCGCGCAATTTTGGAGCTCCTTTTTGCTGCTCCTCGATCAAGCAAAGAATAGCAATGTCTACCATTATCATATGCATCGACCCCTTAAATGACTAGCCGGACAGCAATGCGACAATTGCAACAGTTCTCTTGTCGTATTGTCGACATGTGTTATTGTTGACTGCATGTCTTGTTATATTGTGTTCTTGTGTAACATTCATCTTTTTTACCAGTGCTACTGTTGTCCAGTTCACGGTACAAAAACTCAACGGATAGCCGGTAAAATTCAGAAGACTTTGATGATGGTGATAGTGAATCCTTACTACATCAAGGGCGGCACCTGAGCCAAAACTGCTCTCGGCTGTCTAAACGCGATCATTTC
>CAZSNX010000173.1:0-7104 GCA_964607945.1 uncultured Candidatus Obscuribacterales bacterium | reverse complement strand
ACGGAGAACTCTAGCCTACCTGCAATACTATTGGCTGAATGGGTACAGACCAAGGATCTAAGAGTGTGACTAACATGATGCAAGAGTCCAAGCCAAAAGCACCGCATCTGCCTGATCAGCGAGTACCGGCTATGTACTGGCATGCGCTCGTAATCACCATCCTGGTCGCGCTGGTCGCCGGCGTCATCCTTCTGGCGTGGGAACTGCGAGTATTGTTGCTTGACGTCATTCTAGCGGTCACTGCCGCCTCTGCAATTGCTCCTATCGCCGAAAAGCTTGAAAGCAAAGGCATTAATCGCGCAGTAACGGTCATCGGGGTATACGGATTGATTTGTCTTTTCTACGCCGGGGTCGCCATTGCCCTGTCCGTACCGCTGACAGAACAAGCCAAGTTGCTTGCAGAACAGCTGCCGAGATTCTCGTTGATTATTCAGGATTGGTGGACCCACCTTCTTTCTATAGTTGGCGACAAGGTAGACGCGCTGGACATTCAGGCGACCGACTTGCGCGAACCAGCCATCTCAATTGCAAAGAAGACTCTCAGCCTAACAGCCGGTTTCATGGGTCTGGCACTAAATGCGGTACTAGTACTCTTTCTTGCCGCCTACTTTGTAATAGAAGCAAAACACATTTGGGGAAGCCTTCTTCTCTGGATTCCAAAGCATAACCGAGATCGGGCTCGCTCACTAATTGATCCTCTGGCGAACAGAATGGGCGGATATGTTAGAGGACAGCTCTTGGTCAGTACTGCCGTTGCAGCAGTATTTGCAGTTGGGTTCACTGTTATTGGTCTCAAATACGGATTGGTATTGGGCATCGTAGCCGGTGTTCTGAATTTGATACCGTATGTAGGGTCACTTACAGCAACATTTTTAGCTTTGTTCATCGCTGCATCGGACTCTCTACAGATGGTCGGACTAACGTTTGCAGTGTTCGCCATCGAACAATTTGCCGAAACGAACTTCATAGTTCCATTATTGTTGGGCAAGAATGTCGATATGCATCCGCTAGTCGTGATGTTTTCGATTCTTATCGGTGGCAGCCTGGCGGGCGCTGCTGGTGCGCTGGCAGCAGTACCCACGGCAGCCGCTGTCCTGCTGCTGGCAGAGGAATTATATTTCAAGCCGCTCAATGACGAATCACCAGCAGATGTCGCCAACAATGCAACTCAAGAGCTTGGTTCCGATTGATTAGACGGTCCGTCGATCACTTAGGACAACAACTCTCCTAAAAACTCAACTTCGCTTAGCGCTCAATCAAGCTTCAGTCAACATTGCGACCATACCGCCGATATCGCTGTGCGCTGCAACGAACATAAGACTGTCGCCGAAAATCCATACTTGGACGTTCCGACGACAGTCTCGTTTACTTAATGTTGGATTCGCTCTGGGATACCACCATACTTATCCCTTTCATTCGGAACATCAGAACGCTTTATCAGCGGCTGTACTGCGTCGCTCGGCGCCTTTCGCAACGGGGATTGTCCCGAATCGCCACTATGTTGCAACCGGAATCCGTTAATGCGATCGATCTTGGTATCCCTGTCGGTATCCTCACCGGAAATGACAATCGATACACTCGGCAAGTCGGCGGCTTTCGAGTCTGCGACATGCTGGCGGTTCTTCAGGTTAATACGAGCCACCGCTTCTTCCCGCTTGTCGGCAATTTGCATCCCGTTTACGAGATTACTTAAGTTCTCTGCCGCTCGCCGCGCATCATCCTTATTGTTATTGAGAGCGTTCATTTCGATCTCTTGCACATATCGGTCAATTTGAGATTTGTCCCTTTCATTGAGTAATTCACCCATGTCATAACTCCTTAGTATTGCTGGTCGTAATGCCCAGACAGTTTGAAACCGGGGGTGCTCTCGGCTAAAACAGCATAAGCGCGAGATTCAACAACCCTGTTGCAGGTATATGACATCTTCGGACCAAAAGCTAAATTATCAATTGAAACAATGCGACGAAACAGCGCGCGGTAGGCATCACGTACGGTCAAGTCGGTCGAAAACTACTTCTTGTACCTCACCTTAGCATTCGGTGCTTTGGCAACTGCCAACTTCGCCTGCTCGATAATCTTGCCTAACTCAGGATGCCACTCCGGGTAACTCGTTAAGCGACCGCCATGAACTACTTTATTGCAAATCCGCGGTAGCGTTTCAAACCCGCAAGCACGATCAGACATACCTTTATCAACACCATACAAGCTATTATTACTGGCCTCAAATTCATCCATCACCAATTAAAGGAGCGTCCATCATGTCAACTACCACTCAGACGAAGAATCATCTCTTCCGGCTGAAGTCAAGGCCGGTTGGGCTGGTTACTCCAGATAACTTCGATTTCGTGGAAGTAAGTATTCCGCAGCTGGAAGCGAATCAAGTCCTTGTCCGCAATATCTATCTGTCATTGGACCCTACCAATCGTATCTGGATGACCGACATGGAGCAGTACATGCCACCGGTTCAGATTGGTGAGACTATGCGTGGACTCGGTATCGGGCAGGTCGAACAATCGAAAAATCCCCGGTTTAAGGTCGGCGACTATGTGAGCGGCATGTTGGGATGGCAGGAGTACGTTGTAGCCACCGGAAACGAACCATTCCCGCTCGTAACGCTGCCGAAAGTCTCCGGAGTTCCGTTGGCAGCCCTCGCGGGAGCCGCCGGCATGACTGGCTGGACTGCTTATTTTGGTCTACTCGATGTCGGAGCCCCGAAGAAGGGTGAGACTCTCGTTGTATCTGCAGCCGCCGGGGCAGTCGGCAGCATTGTCGGGCAAATCGGCAAACAAAATGGGCTGAGAGTTATTGGTATCGCTGGCGGTGAGCACAAGTGCAATTGGCTGGTCAATGATCTCGGCTTTGATGCGGCAGTAGATTACAAAAACCCGTCTTGGAAAGAGCAGCTCACGAAGGTTACCCCCAATGGCATCGACATTAATTTCGAAAACGTTGGCGGCGAAGTTATGGAAGAAGTCTACAAGAGAATGAATCTTCATGGACGAATCGTCCTCTGCGGACTAATCTCGTCGTACAACGAGGCTGATGACTCGAAGATGAGACTCAGCATGGGCCCGGCTCTTATGAAACGATTGCGAATTCAAGGATTCATCATCACTGACTATGCAGTTAAGATTCAGGAAGCAACTACCAAATTGGTTCAATGGATTGCCGAAGGCAAGCTAAAGCATAGAGAAACAATCGTCGAAGGTTTGGAAAATGCCCCGATTGCATTGAACAAACTCTTTGACGGCGGGAATACCGGCAAACTGTTGGTCAAAGTATCCGAACCCTAAGCTCTCCCAAACTGTGCTTACAACAGCTACAGACCGATTGTATTAATCGGTCTGTAGCTGCTTTGGGGGGGACAATCTGTCTAAGGCCAGCTAGCCGTGAACCGGAAAAGTCAATAGAAATTGCTCTGCTATAACGATGTACAGCGGAATTCCAATCGTGACGTTATAACTAAACGTAAGCCCGAGCGATGCAGCCAGCGGCAGGGATGGACTTGCCTCAGGAATAGCAAGCCGTTGAATAGCTGGTACGGCTATGTAGGATGCTGCAGCGCAGAGCACTGCGAAAAGTACATAAGTACCGAGTTGAAACGACATTCCAATTGTATGACTGAATACGCAACACATTGTCATTCCAAACACTGCAAACAAGTTTGGAACCGCCAGTGCAAAAACAATAAATCGCCAACTGGCCGACCTCAAATCCTTCAATCTCTTTGCGGCAGTTGTTCCCATTTCCAACAAGAACAAGCAAAGCATTCCTTGAAACAACGTAACGAATAAAGTGTCATCCGGTGCAACTACGTTGTATCCCTGTAGTCGGCTAATGAACCCTATTACAATACCTCCGAACAGCAGGAACAAACCCGGATTCAAGAACACCTCACGAGCAAGCTTAGATAGCGGAAGTGAAGAGCTTGGTTCCTCGAGATCTTCAGCCCCCTGTTCGAGCGCCATCTGTTTCTCCACCTGGAGCGCCTTGTATTGTGGATCGGCCGGGCTCAAATAATCTTGACGCTGAAGTAACTCAGCAGGAATGGCGCCGGGATCGTAGTCCGGTTCGCCAGGCATATTGCCCTGGGGATCCATGCCTTTCTTTCTGAGCCGCGACACCAAATACAACCCAACCAGACAACCAGGGATCTCCATAACGGCAAGCATTACAGGCATATAGGCTGCATAGGCAATCCGCGCAGCCTGCAATACTCCCAGGCAAGTCACAAATGTTCCGGCAGAATCAGAACCGTAATATGCTGCCACGGTAGCCGAGTCAATTTTCCGAAGGGATGGAACGAACGATCGCAACAACACATATGCCAAAATGCCTATAAATAGGTTCGTTGCAAAACCGACCACAATGAATCCCATTGCTTGAGTTAAGATTGGTCCTGACAATACAGCCAGCTCCTCTCCCCCATGCCAGCCAATGGCGATCAATAGATACATCGTTAATCCCTGATGAATTGCCTGAGGAAATTCGAACTCAATGCGCAGTAGAGAAATCAGAAATCCCATGTAGAAGAAGAGCAAAAGAGGCTTGAACAGATTCTTCCGCATGTTTTGCCAGAACTCCAGCACTAAGCCGCGAATGTCGGACGGAATTGCTGCTGTGGATGCAGGAGGATCGATTACTGCCTGGGCACCAGTCTCTTTGACTGCGCCTGCTGATGCTGGCAGATTTTGACTGAGAGGGGCAGATTCCTTAGCCAGCAACTGCCGGTCTGCCTGCGAACCGCCAATTGTGACTTCGCCGTCCTTCGGTCCGTCAACGAACTGCGTAGTTGCGAGCGCCTCATACGGTAGACCTTTTGCCGCACTTCGCGGCCACTCTGCCTTCACTTGCGATGAACCGAACGACAAGCTCATCAACATGAGCAGTATCGCCACCGTGCAAATTCCACTAATGCCAAGCCAAATCCTTGCAGCCGATGGCTTTTCCCGCCGGGCGAACCCTAAAACCTTCATGCAATTAGATCTCCATTAGTAGCTCAAGTTTTTCTGCAATGCCGACTTCGCCCACCAACGACCCAATCGGAAGCAGCTAACGTCCAAGTTAGCAAAGGGATGTATGTAATTTGTGATCGCAGATAAACAGATTCACAAAAGCGAAACTGCCTGCGATCACAACCTTGCTACAAATCGATGTTAGTCACGCCTATGAGTTATGCTTGAAAAGCCGAACATAACTCATAGGACTAACGGCAGTGTCGATCAGTGTTCCTGCCCAAGCATAAGTATGCGGTATCACATATGACACCATGTCAACCAAGCACTCAATCCGTTAGCTCTTTGGTGTCTGTAATCGGAATTGAGATTTGATCTGCAACCGGCTGCATGGATGAGACTCCGGTTCTCAAGTGCTCAACTGGTCCGGCAGCTCTCTATTCACCGACAGGAGCGTAGGCGCCATGCCCGACTTGAACTTGATGCAGTACGGCCGCCATTTTGATCAGCCTCTC
The DNA here is from genome assembly GCA_964607945.1 of uncultured Candidatus Obscuribacterales bacterium. GTDB lineage: Bacteria > Cyanobacteriota > Vampirovibrionia > Obscuribacterales > Obscuribacteraceae > JAGVKB01. The sequence goes on along the minus strand of CAZSNX010000173.1, from coordinate 1,634 downwards.
GGCGAGAGCCTTGTCATTCCGATTGTGACTTGCGACCAAATGATTGAGAATATCCGTCTGCTGAAGGAGCGAAACAATCGAAATTTCACTCCTGACCATGCTATGCCCGCTGGGCAGATCAAAACTCTTGATACGGCGTCGTCCCACTCTCTCACCGCGCAACGCGGCGCTCATGGAGTTATTGCCCTGTCCTATAATGAGCTCTTGTCCAACTGATACAGAGATAAGCTTGTTACCGACATAGGTTCGAATTGCGCCTGCTGATTGCTCCAGCAGATTTCTGACCTTCACTACATCACCTTCACGGCTGATCAGAGCGACAGTGCCTGGTGTGATGCTTATTTTGTGATCGCCAGCCTTTATGACATTCAGCTTCGAAGCTACCATCAGCGTTTCCCCGTTCTTTAGTGTCACCACTCCCGGTTGTTCGAGTGTTACTCTGGCGTGACCGGTGTGCTTAATCTGAGCGCTCTCTGTATTGATCGTAAACAACCCGCCACCGATCGATCCCGACGCCGCCGCTGGTTGGACGAATCCGATTGGACGCAAGCCAGACGCAGCTTCGTCGGCATCAGACGTGCTCATGACTGGATCGGTGGTTCCCATCGCTGAAGCTTTCACTCTCAATTTGCCGGCCGAACCCAATGCCCTTATGTGGCGCTTGTAGCTGTCCACGCTCGCCTTAGCATTGCCTGGCGACGGTCGACCAGAAAGCAGCGGCTGCGACTTGCTCAAATCGTCTCTGACCGCATCGAATTTCTTCTTCATTGTAATAGTCAGGCACCCGGTATTGCAGATCAATAATGTCTCACGATTAGCCATCTGTTGTCGATCGAATCTGCGTTTTTGAACCTTGGTACCGGCCAAGGCGATTGCTCCCGAAATTGGTTCACGATCTACTCCATCAACCGCAATCAGTTCTTCATCTCCGAGCGAATCGTCGGCAACTACCACTTCCTCGCCCGCATCAGCTGAAATCAGCTTAGTTTCTCCCTTCCTTGACACAGAAATGTCGGCCTTCTCTCCGGCGAGATTAGCTAATCTCACTACACCTGTTGACTTTTGCTCAACAATAGCAGCTGTATCAGCTGGTATCTTCACGCTGCCCTGACCGGTCAGAATCACCAAGCCTTGCTGCCCGGCCACCGTCATCAGCTTGCCTTCCTTCAAGAGCAGAGCTCTGGTACCACTGGGTGCAAACTGTGTACCACCAGAACCAATCACAACTGTTCCATCATCACCTTCGAACGAAAATGGCTGACACGAACCCCCTGCTACTAGCCAGCTGGTAACGTCATCATCAGCTAACGCACCGTTAGAGTTTCGATGCAGTGCCGGGTCGCCAGCATCGATAGCAGTGGGCGTGCACGGAGCTGCTGACTTTGCAATCGCCAGTTGTTGCAACCCCTGTTGTTGATCTCTCTTGCTGATCGTGTCGGAAGGAGCCTTCCGCTCTTGGGCCACAGTTGGGGGCGCATCGGGAGAGTCTGTTGGTGGATTTGATGTAGTTGGTGGGTTGTTCGCTGGAGCTGGCGGCGAACCAGGCGAAGTAGAAGGAGCCGGCTCTGTGGGAGAACCCGGCGGTGGCGGCGGCGGCGGTGGTGGCGGCGGCGGCGGCGGTGGCGGCGGCGGCG
>CAZSNX010000172.1:0-8539 GCA_964607945.1 uncultured Candidatus Obscuribacterales bacterium | reverse complement strand
ACGCCGAGACCAGAGCGGTCACCGTCCGGCCCCTGCCCTTGGTTTGGGCATCGGGATTGCGCAGTTCGCGTGCCGACTTGAGCGTAACCGCCACACCGGCGGTCAACGTGATAACCGCCAGCGTCAGACTGCCCCACGGCACCACTTTCGGTGCGTGCGAGAGGTAGTCGGGCAAGTGAATGCCCACGACTGCCAGGATTCCTTGCAAGTATGAACTCCAGCCGACGGCGACCGCCGACGCGCCGAATGCATACTCGAGGATCAAGTCCCAGCCGATGATCCAGGCAGGCAGTTCACCGAGCGTCGCATAGACATAGGTGTACGACGAACCGGACGCGGGAATCAGCGCCGAAAGTTCGCCGAAGGCGAACGCGACCAGCAGAAGCGCCAGCCCGCAGAGAATGAACGACAAGATGATCGACGGACCGGCCGAGAGCTCGGGATGATCGACGTTCAGGATTGCCGGACCGGTCAAGACGAACAGTCCGGTACCGATGATGCCGGCCACACCCATCGAGATCAGGCTGCGAGCCGTCAGCACCTTTTTCAGCTGCGGACCCTCAGCGGTGTCATCACCACCCTGCAGGTGGTCGAGCGTCTTGCGACGGAAGAGACTTTTCATGCTCATGTGATTTGACCCCTTTTAAAGGCGAATGTCCCCGGCGCACAAGCCGAGGACGTCAGAAAGGTGGATTACAGCTGGAGCGCAACAACGCCCCGAAAGAACGATTAACTCAACAGTTTTTTCCAGCCAGACCTGGTTTTGACTCCTTTGAGGTTCAAGAGAATGACAGGTACTGTACCAAGCTAGAGAAATAGCCTCTTGAGAATCAAGAGTTACTTACGGACATTAAGATCTACAAGTGCGCTAGCTGTAATGAACGAGACTTGCCCGCAGCTGTTCTTGACAACATAAAACGCCGGGTCTTTTTACGCTCTAGCCTGATTATTAGCGCCAAGTCGAGCACGATACCACCAGTAAATCGGAACTCCCGCCGTCAACAGAATGAGTCCGGTCAGCTGGTGTATATGACCGGCACAAACGAATGCGGCAAACCCGTAGACGAGTGTGGTGAAAGTCGTCATGACCAATGCCACGGCGTTGCCTTTGCCGCCCAATCGGAAAGGACGAGGCATCTGAGGGTCCGTATAGCGCAGACCGATCAAACAGAAGCCGTAAAGCATCGCAGCGAAGGCATAAATAAACCCGAACACCTCGCACAAGAAGGAGTAGGCATCGGGGCAGCAGCCGGTGCGAGCCAAGAGATTGGCGCCTACACCGATACCACATAAGCACCAGAATTGAAACCAGAGAGTATAACTGGGCACTTTGGTGCGTTCGTCAAGTTGGGCAAATTGAGCCGGAAAGAGGCCTGTCTTGGCCATTGAGAAGCCGACCCTGGCACAAGTGAGCAAACACGTAAAACTGCAACCGATGATGGATACAACCACAGCGGCAAACATCAGCGTTCCGGCCAGCTTGCCCCCGAGAAAACCGGCGAGCGCTGCGCAATTAGCTTGCACATTGGTTCCTGCAATTACCATCGTCGTTTTATCCGCACTCAAAACATAGGGGGATGCGATGCTGACACAAAAGCACATCGCCATATAGATAATCCCAACCGCAAACAACGTAGAAAGGATCGCGCGCGGTACTGTCTTTTGAGCGTTGGCTGTTTCAGACGAAGTACAACCGGCCAGCTCCACTCCCCCATAACCGGCGACGGCAAGCATCAATACCCCGGCGACGTTCGACCAGAAATTGCCGTCACCAGACGGGCTCTGCACGTGCATCAAATTAGCCATAGAGGTTGATGGAGCCTGAAACACCAGCGCCGCGAAAGCAACTGCCGCAAACAGCTTGATCAGCGTGATTACGTTGTTGAGTGTGGTTGCCTGACCGACATTCATCAAATTTAGCAAGGTCGTGCTTGAAAACAATCCCACGATTACGAGCGGACCGAACCAGAGCGGAGCTGCGCTCGTGCTGCCCCAAAAGGCGCCGGTCAGCAGATCCGCCAGACCGTTAGACATGCAACTCAATCCGTTTAACATGGCAATCCAAAACAGCCATCCGGTCAGAAAGCCGATCATTTCGCCGGCACCGGGAATCATTCTTTTGAACGCGTAATACTTGTAGACGTAAGGCCCGCCCGCTGCCGGAAACATCGATGAAAGCTCAGCCAAGATCAGCGCCAGGGGCAGTGTCATTATGCAGGACAGCCCCCAGGCAGTGAGAGCGGCTAACGGACCGGCCTTTGCAATCATCGGTCCATGAATAAGCCAGGCCATCGAGCCGATTATTGACCCAACTCCCAGCATCCATGCGCCAAATGGGCTAATGCCCACTTTCATATTGGCTCCGATTTGAGAAGTCTCGATTACTTCGGGCTTACTCAATGAGCCATCTCGGCTTACTTCATTAGAGACAACCGGCACGACTGCACGCTCCTGACTGGTCGACGAAGTCAGGATCTTACACTGCCGGCTGAGACGTGTCACTGGCATATTCAACAATGATGCTACGGTATCGCTCACAAATGCGGCAGGAATAAGCTGCCAACGGCGCTTTGACTTTCGGCCGGATTTAGCATGGACTTTCCGGGAGATACTCGGCACAGCCGGGCCGGGACACTTTTCACTTTGTTTGTCTACTTCCTGTTATAGTATGTTTTCAGAAAAAAGCAGGAAGAGGAGGCGCCTTTTTGTAGGCTGCCTCCTGCTTCCCGAATAGTTGGCCAACCCCCAAGGATCCGGCAAGCGGCTCCTTAAGGGCAATTGAAGTCGACTCAGTTGTACAGCGTCGGCTTCATGGCGCGAGCCTTGTCGTTGAGCGGCTTCCACAGCCACAGGTTCGGCAAGGTGATGTTGTCCTGCTGCCACTTCGCACCGCCCAGGTAGTGCTCCTTGGGAATGTGCTGTTGCGGCAGGCTCTGGAGCGCGGTGATCCAGGACTCCTGGCGGCGAGTCAGCTTGGCACCGGCAGCCTTGATGCGAGCGATGCCGGCCGTCAGGTCGGTCATGTTCTTCTCCTGGTCCGGGAAAGTGTACCGGTACCCGGACGCCTCACACCATTTCGCCACATGGAAGTGGCTGGCAGCGACTTCCATGATGTCGTAGCCCATCAGCTGCGACAACTGAGTGAAGTTTTCCTCCATCAAGTCGGCAGCGTCCTGAATCGGCTCAGCCCACTGGCCCGGCGCGCGTTCGGAATCCCAAGCCCGAGCGAGCAGCTCGAGAAAGCGCTCCGGACGATCGGCGAACTTGTACGGGTTCGCGTCAAACGCCTCCAGCTCCTTGTCGCCGCAGGCACCACTGACGGTGGAGCCGGGAGAGTAGCAGAACAGATACAGCTCGACGGTTTTGGCCTCTGGAAAGAAGTTGCCGTTGAGCTTGGCGTCGCTGTACGGAAAGTGCTCGAGAGCACAATCGTCAGCTTCCTTGGTGCCATCGTAGCGGCGATCGCGCAGCGCCACCTTCCAGATCAACTGGTGCTGCTTGGCGCGAGCGTCGCCGTAAGCGGCGAACACCTCGAGCTTGACGCCGTCGCGACGGACGATGAGCTTGCCCCGCTTGAACCGGTAGACCGTGTGGTAGTAGGGATACCGGGCCTTGTCCGTCTTGCCGTCGATCACGTGCCCGTTGATGTTGTAGACGGTGTCTTCCGGAATCTCCAGAGCCGCGTCATCCCTCAGGCGCGGACCATCCGACGAGCGGAACGGACCGAGAAGCGCTTTGACTACCGGCGTGACGAGAAAGTTCCAAACTTGCTCGTCGGTAATCTCCGAAACCGGCGTCTGCCTGGCGAGCGCCTTCGGGTCGTGTTGCAGGAATTTGATCATAGCAATCACTTCCTTTTGCTGCAGACTTACTGATATGCGTTGGGCGGCTGCAGAACAACCAACGCTTTCAGCGCAGAAGCCTCGAAGGATCAACTGACTGCCTCAAACGGCCGTCAGCGAGTCCAACAGGCAGACTCAAGAAGCACACCTGACAAAACCCGCCATTCACAAAGTGAAGGTGTCGTTTGTCGAGAACTTCAGGAATCAAACCTCTCGGGCCAAAAATCCTTCTTGTTGAAAAGTAAACGTGTGACTTAAAACCTAATATTGATCGCGCTACTCGTTCAAGAGCAACTCAGCTTGTTTTTGAGCCTTCTAATGCTTTCAAAGTAAACGATGTTTCATTAAGCCAATTCGGAAGCCTTTGCCGAATTCAGCGCACACTTAGCCATTGGCGCAACTATCCGAGCTGCTGCGAACGCAAACAAAACGCCCTACAGAAGCTAACTCGTCCGCGCATCACCCATTGACAACGTCAATCAATTCGCGGACATCAATCCCCACCAATCCGAGATCGCTCAATCCACGTCCTTCCTTGCGCAAATCACTTTCGGTGACTACGGAGGCAAGCTCAATAACCGAATCGGTAACTGGAACCGGCAGTCGAGCCAGACGGGCAAACTCCTCAATCAAAACAAACGACTCGGTAATATCTCTGCGCAACTTCTTGCGCAGACTATCGAGAGACTGCCTTGTCGAGCCGTCTTCGAGCATAAAATCGGCCAGTCCGGTCAGCATTTCACTGAGCGAACTACCACTTGCGCCCGTGTAATCAACCAGTATTTGGGCCAATCCTGGTAGAGGAACACCAAACTCCCTCGCAACAGCTTGCAATTCTCCGGCAAGCGCCGAGACAATCGACACCATAGCCGGTGTCATCAATCCTTCGGATTTCGGAGACTCAATTCCCCTGGGAGAAACAATTCGAAAGAGCCTCAGGGCGGTTCGGATCAATCTTTCCACTTCCGCAAACCCGCGCTCCAAAACATTTGAAGCCGGAACCAACCCACCCCACAGACTGCTGACGACCGCCAATCCTCTGTGTGTCTCATTTCTGGATAAACCACAAATGCTCACTCGTTTGCGCGGGCCGATCAAAAGCGCAACATCACCTTCGATTTTCACCGAATCATAAAGCCGCCCCATTTCAAGGATATTGACTTGCATTCCTGGTCTGGCAGCATTTAACTCACGCGTAAATTGCAAGGCCGCTCCCAGCGGCGCTTCTGCCAATAAGATGGTTTGACCGCTGGTAATTTGAGGAGCGAGAACGCTGAGAGCAGCACCGTATTCGATGGCAGGCACGGACAGCAGAACTACCGGAGAGTTCTTAATTACGTTGCCAATCTGATCGGATATCAAGGCGAATTTTGTCCTTCCGCGAACATGGCCGACTCGCGCATTTCGCTCGCGCACTTCGCACTCCACCGGAGCGCTGCCATCTCCGGACCAAAGCTTCACCGCCTGACCGGAAGAAGCGAGCATTGCCGCAATCGCCAGACTTACCTTGCCATCGCCGATGATGGCTAGCTCGGGCGGAGACACGGGCGGAGACGCCGATTGAATAGTATGAACGGGTACAGGCATATGCACGCTGGATCACTTAAGGGATATCGGATATCGGAAGCGCTATATTTTTTGGTACAAAGCAGGCTTAATCAGCCAATCCAAAGATGGTCCGCCGGCCGCGCAACAAGGCAAATTAGTTCGGGTTCACAAAGGATAGTCAAGATTGATCGCGATTGCAAGATTCACAACGAATCTTTAATCTCGGTAAGAAACATCCGTCGATAGTAAAATTCGTATCTTGCTTCTTGTATTCAGTCTTTTGGAGAAGTGCGGGAGAACTAATGGCAAAAGTCTTTTTGGAAAACGACGCGGATCTTGATCCCCTTTCACAATCTTCCATCGGCGTAATCGGATACGGCAATCAAGGCCGAGCGCATGCGCTCAACTTGAGAGACAGCGGCTTGACTGTACAAGTAGCAACCAGAGACCAAAGCAAATCGCGCGAGCAGGCATTAAAAGATGGTTTTGCTCCAAACACAATCGAAGCGGTGGCCAACAATTGTGAAGTGTTGGCAATTATGCTGCCGGATGAAGCAATTCCGGCAGTTTATGAAGAGTCGATCGAACCATATCTAGAAGCGCACGATACATTCGTCTTCGCGCATGGATTCACGGTATATCACAAAACGATCAGGTTGCCGGATGACGCTGATATTGTGCTGGTGGCTCCGACCGGACCAGGACGACAGGTTCGCTCACTCTACATAGAAGGTGCCGGATTGCCCGCACTGCTTGCAGTCGAGCAGAATGCCTCGGGCTTGGCCTGGAATCGCTGTCTGGCATATGCAAGAGCAATCGGCTGTTTAAGAGCCGGCGGCATTGAAACAACATTTTCCGAAGAGACTGTCACCGACCTCTATTGCGAACAGTCGGTTCTTTGTGGCGGGCTCCCTGAGCTAATCAAAGCCAGCTTCGACACATTAGTTGAAAAAGGGTATCAACCGGAACTTGCCTACATCTCTTGTTTGAAAGAGGTGAAACTGATAGCCGATCTTCTCTTCGAAAGAGGGATAGACGGCATGAGAGAAGCGATCTCAAACACAGCCAAATATGGATCGGCAATCAGCGGTCCCGAATTAATCAATGCATCGACAAAACACCACTTGCGACGACTGCTCGACAGAATCGAGTCGGGAAAGTTCGGAAAGCTATTCCTGGAGGAAGCCTCGGCCGGTTCACCGACCATCAAGGATCTTCTACGCTCCGAGCGAAATTCTCAGATCGCACGCACGGGAAAAATGCTTCGCACCATGCTTGACTTCTAATCAACAAACGGGCGTCGTCAAGATGACTACGCCTCGCTAACGGCTGTCACGCCGGCAAATTGCCAGGATTCTAGAGAGCCATCTTGGTTAATTGACACGCTCCACACCAAGAAACCGGCTCCCTTGCTTTGATTTGATCACGGCGTCAGCTCTGTAAACAAAGCTCGTCTGATTCAGCACCTTCACAATATTTTTCTTTGGTCTGGCTGCTTCAACCAGTTAGATTTCAATTGTTCAATTCTTTCCATTCGCCCGCGGTACTTGCTGTTCCATAGTCTCACTTAACAGTTCCGAGAATTCAAACCACTTTTGCCGGTGCACTGTTGACTGCATCGTCGGCGAAACCAGGAATTGATCTCACCGGCGAATTGACGTCTTGCAGATGCGATCTCGCCATTGTTGTTCAGATTGCTTCACTGCTCTTTTTCTGAACTACTCTGTTGATTGGCCAATAATCTCGACAGAAGCCTGCCACAACGAGGCGTTGTTGCAGGCTTCTGTCGCTCAGGAGAACTTTCATGCGCATCAAAACCGTTGGCTACAATACCACCGCTGACGGTACCACGGTCCGTTTCGCGCGCCCCTCATTGATCGTGGTCGGCGATCTTCCCATTCGCGATGTTCCCGGTGTTCGGCGTAGCAACGAGTTGGCGATTCATCGCGAGCTCTACGGAGAGCGTCTCAGCAACTGCTGCCTCTGGGAGCAAAGGGACCGTTGGTGGATTTTCCCCCACAACGATGACGGCACTCCCTACCACGTCGGCTGCGATCACAAAGAAGCCGACTACATCCTGGCAATTTTCGATGTAGACCCTGGCGAGTACGACAACGTCTCCTTCGAGTACGATCCCGATCGCATCTTCGCCCACGGCTATACTCCGACCGCCCGAGGGCGCAAAGAAGGGATCGCCGTCATCATGGCTGTTGGCGAGGAGGTAACGATCGAACGCTCCGACACGCAACCATCGCTGTTCGAGCGCTGGTTCCCAAGGCTTTACACGACTCGCACAATCCGTCCAGTCGAGCGGCTGACCGTGCGCTGGGACGGCAACGAGTTGCGTTTCATCTAACAGCGCTGAGCTGCTGTTATCAGGCTGCTGGCATGGCAGCGGCCGGCATGATGCCCCCTTACTTCAATCGCAGAATAACGACATTCGCCTGCTAAAAACGCGCGGATTAACGAGGTGCAATCAATCATGAAATTGGAAGTTACGCTCGCAATCTCGGCACAAACCCCCACCGAAGCTCTCTCAACCGCAGCCGGGCTCAACGGCTTCGAGCCGGACAAGACCGGTCAACCGGAGCTGATCCAGGAAGGCATCTACGGTGTGGCTGGTCTCCTGTCCAAGCCGGTCGAACACCGGCTGGTGGTCGGCTTCGTGCGCAGCAAGCTCAGGAAGCTCGACCCGATGCTGCGCAGCATAGTCGCCCAGCACGAAGCGAGGCTGCAGCTCTGTCCGAGCTGCAGCAATTTGCCGAGCTTCGGCGGCTGCTTGCGAAAGAATTGCGAAGCTGCTGACTGCAAAGCAACACGCTTCAGCAGCGGCATCGATCGCTCACTCCGGCTCTGCTACGCCTGCTGCGAGCAGTCCGGCCGCTGCCAGCGCTGCGGCAATGTGTTCAAGGCCGCCCAGCAGCAACCGAATGAGCAACCGGTCAAGCAGCCCGCCATCGAGCTGCCGGGCCGGCCGAGCCTGCCCGAACCGCGGCGCCGCTCGTACTACGTCACCTATCTTCGCCAGGCTGATCCCAACGAGCTGCCGCTCAAGCGAGGCTCCGACCGGAAGCTCCGCCTTCAGCGGATCGCCGAGCAGAAACGGCAGACGGAAGACTGCGCAGCCGATCTTCGCAAACGCTACCCGA
>CAZSNX010000171.1:0-8593 GCA_964607945.1 uncultured Candidatus Obscuribacterales bacterium | reverse complement strand
AGCATATGTAATTGGGGATTGTCGTTCTTGCTCGCGGTGGCAGTTGATCTGCCGGTGCGCTCGTTAACTGTGTCTTCCTCAAACAAGGATGCAGACAAGCAAGTGTGGAAAGCCTATACAAAGGAAGGGGATGATGCAGTTAGAGCTGGTGAATTGGTGAAGGCGGAGTTGAGCTTTCGAAAGGCGCTCGAACTGGCGGAGCAGCTGGGCGACGAAGATGACCGCCTTTCTGATAGCTTGCGTGATGTTGCTGAAGTCTGCGAAGAGCAAAAGCGGTATTCTGAAGCAACAGATCTTTACGAACGTTGCCTTACTCTCAAGCGGCGCGAGTATGGAGGAAAGAGCCAGCGGCTCGATCCAATAATCAAAAGACTGGCTGTTCTGTACAGCGAACAACAAATGACGGCGCAATCGAGGCGCTATTTGGAAGAATTGGTCGCCCTGCGCAAGAAGGTTTTGCTGCCGGAGGAACCAATCTTGCTTGCTGCTTTGATGGAGCTGTCGACTGCTTATTCATCCGAAGGTCGTTTAGCTGATGCCGAGCAGGTTTGGCGGCTGGTTTTGACCGCCAGGGAAAGGCAGGATCCTCGGCGATACGCCGAGGCACTGTTTACTATGTCAGTGTTATTGGCAATGGAGCGGAAGTTTGCCGAAGCAGCTGAAATGAACGAGAAGGAGATTTCAGTACTGCAAAGCATCGGACCACAGACAGCGGCAGACTCTGCAAAAGTAATGCGTCATCTCGGAAAGCTTGAGTTGAAGCTCGGTCGAAGAGAACAAGCTGAGTCGACCTTGCGGCAGGCACTCGCGATTGTAGAAAAACTGCATGGAAAACTCAGTCATGAGTTGATTCCTTATTTGTCGTCTCTTGGTAATGTGTTGGCGATCGCAGGCAAGTTTGATGAGGCTGAAATCGTCGAGAAACGGCGGCTGGCAATTGTATTGGCGATGCCTGCCAGTCAGCAGTCAGGACAACTTTCCAAGGCGATTCTCGATCTGGTGGACCTCTATACGAGGTGGGGAAAGCGCGACATAGCGGGTCAATATGCCGAGAAGCTCAAAGCAATACCGGCTGCCTCGAGTCCTCGCCGGGCGCCGAAGAGCACTTCTTACGGCGACTAACCGTTTTGTCCGTTCCTGCTGAAGTTGAGCTTAGAACAGCTGGCTAAGGAGTTTGATTCCCTTGCTCGGTCTGCCGCCTGTTAATCCGTCAGGTGGTGCTTACGCGTTCCTCTGACTAGGAAGACTGACAAAAAAGGTTGTGCCGTTTTCCGGATTGCTATGACAACCGATTTCGCCGCCATGAGCCTCAACGATTCTTCTACAGATATATAGCCCTAGTCCGTTGCCGGAAGAGAGTCTGTGCGAGTCTTCCGATTGCCAGAACCGTTCGAACAGATGTTTCTGACCCTCTTCCGAAATGGATTTGCCGGCGTTGCGGATGGAGAACTGATAGTCCTTGCCGTTAGTTCCCGAGCTGATTTCAAGCTCGCTGTTGACAGGGGCATATTTCAAAGCATTGTGCAGAAGATTGTTAATCACTCGACGCATCGCCACAATATCAAGATTGACCGATTGCAGCGGTAAACGGTGCCTGACCTTTACGCGAAGATTTCGTGATTTCAAAGCAGGCACCATCTTTGCCAGGCAATCGTTCAAAAGAGTCGTCACTCGATATGGGGTGGGATTAATTGATTCCTTTCCTTGCTCACAGCGATACTCATACACGAGATTATCGATCATGCGCAGCTGATCTCCGGCGCTGTCTTGTAGCATCGAAAGGATTGATTTCTGCTTAACAGTAATCTCGCCCAAACTGCCATCCAGCAAAATATTCAATGCTCGCTCCATTCCTACTATCGGTACCTTCAAGTCATGCGCGAGCGAATAGACGATATCGGCACGCTGCTCCGCCAACGCGATGCGCGACCGGTCGCTTGCATCAAGCTGTCGGGAGATGACACAGCTGAGCCAGCAAAAGCATAAGATAGTGCCGGTAACGAAAAGCATCCAACGAATCGGTTCATTGTAAAGATGCGCTCTTGCCCCGAAGGCAGCAAGCGCGCCAAGAAAAACTGGTATCACAAACGATAGAAGCAGGAAGCGTCTGGTAACGTATCCGCCGCGAGTAGAGCTGCAAAGCAACCCGTAAAGGACAGTTGCCGGCTCGGCAAGAAAGATGCCGAATCCAAGTGAGGTTAATGCGATACAAGCCGGCCAGGGAAATTGTGTGATGATCTTGATGTTTCGATAAGGGCCAAAGCCGTAAGACTCCGTGACCGCGTTGAGCCCTAGAAATGACGTGAACAGCGCCAGCAACCCAACCGCCGCAATGTAACCAGCCAGCATGTGCCGCCATCCGCTTTTGAGGTTGAGTAATCCAATGGCTGCTGCAATGTATGCAAATGCCACGGTTGGACTCATATGATCTTCCGGAATTACTCCGCCGGGAAGGCTCAAATCTCCCTTGAGCAGGCTTGCGGCGCTCAAATTTATGCAGAACAGATATTCGCAGAGCGTGCCTATGCTGATAATCAATAAAGTGATAGCGCAGTACTTGCTCAGGTGTCTGACAGCCGGTCGTTCGGAGCGCAGCAAGATTAAGGTTGCTCCTCCCAGTACCATTGCAAAGGAAGTAATTCCCTTGACTGACATTACTGCGCCTGGTGGAAATCTGAGCCAAGTGATATTGAAAGCAATTCCAATCAGACCGAGCAGTCCGCAGAAAGCTGCAATTGCGCCGAGAATGGCCGACGAGCGCTTGAATCGGATGTCCAATGCAGCGCTGAACGTGTCGTACTCTCTTTGATCTGCTGTTTCGGCCAAGTTTCCGGCTGGTTACAGGATGCCAATCTATTAGCAGTTTACTAGATAGTGCTGGCACTGGTAGGGGTGAAGATCATCAACCAAAAGCGTGAGAGATCGAAATGTTGACACTAGTCGATATCAGCTGGTCCCGGCTGTCGGGCAACAAACAGGCTAAGGACGGCTTCGGCTTGATTCAAGCTGAACCTTGATCAGTGAATCAATTCTGGCCTGCAGTGTGGCGGAAAATGGATTGCTCATGCCATACAAGCGAGTGAAATAACTTCTGGCGACCTCGTTGCAGCGAATCGCTTCTGATGGCAAAGAAAGCTTCTCATAAATCTCGCATAGACCGGCGAGTGTTCTTCGCACCGCTTCGTCCGACTCTCCTGATGTGGACTTCGTAAGGCTCTCGAATGAGCGCTCGAGGGTAGTTCTGGCGGCGCTCAATCGTCCTTGTCCCAGAAGTGCCAGTCCCAGCTGCATGCGCGTTGTTTCGGTCTGCTCGTGACCTGGTCCGTAGAGCGATTCATCGGCCGAAAGCAGTTTTGCTTTTAGCTCTGCGCATGCCTTGAAATTCTGCTGCATTCGATGCCACTCAAAGAGATCTTGAATGCGGCTGTAGAGATTCGGGTCGGTCGGTTTGTGCTTGGCCTCCAATCTGGCGAGTCGTTCTAAATAGAACTGAGCGATGTCGCTGCTCTCGAACTGCTCCCTTGCAAACGGTGCGGTGGCGTAATCTCGATCGGCCAGCTGCCAAAGAAATTCGAATCGCTCCTGCGGCTGATTCTCGAGCAGTTTCGCTCCGCGCTCAACGATCAGTTGTGCTGTGTCGCTCACTGTCACTTTGCGTGCCAGCTCCGTCAGAAGTTTGACGTTTAAGCGACTGCTCAGGTAAGTAAGCAACTCTATTTGATCCGCTGTCGGCTCTTTTGCATCTTTGAGCTCTGCTTCGAGTTTTTGCACTGCTGGTTCAGTGGTGCGTTGTTCTATCAGTTCCAATCTCTTCTGCAATTGAAATCTGTAGGTGCAAGCTTCGGGTTGTGGGGCATCATTCAACGCCCATTTGATTGCGCGTGCCAGAATGGCGCTGCGAATCGGAGCTCGCACAGCTGCTTGCAGAAATCTGTTTGGGTCGTCGGCTAAGAGCTCCTCACCGAGCATTACCGCCCAGTTTTCCTTTTCATTGGTGAGCGCATAGGTTCTGGCATTAAACGCATCTTTTTTGAGCGCTTCGTATCGATAGGCGGCACCATAAATTCTAAGATCTTCCGGACGGTTGTTGTGCAGCAGATGTGCCCATTCGTGACCGAGCGTGCTCTGGAGAGTGTTGTAAAATCTCGTCGGCTCGTAAAACGTAATGATGCCATTGTCTCGAGCGTCCGCTGCTGTCGTCCAGCTGGGATCCTTTTTCTGCATCCTGAGCCAAGCCGTGTAGGGATCTTGATGACCCAAGATGTTGATGCGCTGAACCAGTTTGCTGTTGGGAAGCTCTTCCAATCGCGGAATGAAATCTTCAGGCAGAGCAGAGAAGGAAAATCCGTCTCTTTTGGAGGCAATCAGTGGCGTTCTCGCGCCGTGGATTCGCAAATTTCTAACTTGGTCCAATTCACGCGCGTGAGTTTCAGGCACCATAATCTCGAGCTTGTGGCCGGTAGCGTAATAGATGCGCACCGGCACTTCCACTCGGCTGATCAGCTTGTCGTAATCCCGTAGTGTCTCGAACTGCGTTTGTGCATTGCCTTTGTAAATTGCAATTTTCTCGCAGGCATTGCGGCGCGCGCTGATTTGACCGTACAATTCCGCTGGTGCAGGATCTGGCAGCGGCGACAATGTGATCGCTCGTTTCCATGGCTCGACGTTGTTTGAGCAACACGCTTCGTGGTGTTCCTTTCCGTGATTGTCTGATCTGGCTTCGCTGCTCTCGCTCACTTCCTTGTAAGTTATCTTCGAGTCCTTGGAGCCTCGGTAAGGCTGCTGCCCAATCGATAAATCTTGAAAGATTCTATTAGCTTGGTGATCCGCTTGCTTGCCACCCGGAATAGCCGCGATTGCATCGACCGCTCCCTGCGTGAGAGCACTCGCTAGCACCTTCGTTATGTCCAGCTTCTCATTAAACTGTTGCTGCCTCAACACTTCCGCTGTTCCGCCGGCGGAGATACCGTAGCCGGTGCCCATTAGAACTGTAGATAGAAGCGGACTTTGTTGCAGGTTGAGATTGGTTATCCGGCTGCTTGCCTTGATCAGTCCGTGAGAAACGCCGAATGCCAGAACATCGGTGCCCAGCGCTCCTGGATTAAGCACCTGCGAGCCAATCATCTTTCCGGTCTGGCAGAGATCGACACCGCCCGTCTGCTGATCGATCCAATTTGTGCGTGTCAGGCTTGCGTTGATGGTCCTGGTTGCTACTCCCAGAGTCACAGCTTGAGCTGGCAGATCGTATTTGATTGGTATTAACTTCATTGCCGGGTCCAGCTGTCCGGACTTTGCAAAAGCTAGCTTCATGCCTGCGCCTTTCAGCGAGCCGAGAAAAAGATCGGCAAATTGTTCGAGCGGTCGGTTGCTTGTCTTGCATTCATCAAGGGCACATGTTGTAACAGTCCAAAAGAATCCGGTGCGGCCTCTGGCGAACATGGCGGCTGTCTTAAGCCCCCCCGTTACGTACGGTTCGATCTGGTTGTGTAACGACGAAAGCTCGTTTGCTTTCGTTCTGGCGTTGTGAATTTCTTGAGACTGCTTTGCCTCAGTGTCTTTCGATAGAGGTGTATTCGTCTTTAGAGTCTCTGAAGTTTTGCGGCGCTCTTCTTGCAGGATGAACTTTGCCGCTACCTCCAGCGGATCCAGCATGTCCACTGCCGCAGCCAGCAGGCTTTTGCCTTTGTCCGCCTTGAACGCATCGCTATGGTCGCGAGCTAAGAGCTGCAACTCGATCTTAAAACCGGCGTTTGCCGGAGATTCTTTGTCAGGCTGGATAAATTCGAAGGGAGATACCATCGGCTCGACACCCGATCAGAGTTGCCAGATTGACTCTCCCTATCGCTGAATATAAGACCGGAGAGATCGGTTATCAATGGGGATTTTCCCCTCGCCGTAGGGATTTGGAAGATAGAGAGAAAAATTGCTGTTTTTCTCTCTGTTTATTCCTATTTAAGTTGAGATAGCTATAAGGGGTAAAGGAAGCGAACTGAACTGCGGCGACGCCTTTGATGTCAGGATGAAGGTTTACCAGATTTGCGGTTGGCAAGATGACGCGTGTATTCTTCATTTATAAAGGGGATTTGGCCGGGCTTAGAGTCTAAAATTATATAGCTGTGAGTGTGACTCGCTGCTTAGGCAGGTGGTCGGCTCAAACAATCGGGCGGCGTGAGAGGTCCAGGTGCAACAACGAAGGCACAAGCTGATGATAGCTTTGCTCCCGTTTCTTTTAGGGGGTAGCACCGAGCTAGCTCTAGCGCAGTCTGATTCCGGCGCTCCTTTGTCCACTGCCGGAGTAAGTCCGCAATTCGATTGGGAAAACGCTAACAATGGCGGAAAAACCGAAGCGGAGCGACCTCAGAAGCTATTGCGCGGAGCTGTTCAGGTTCAAAGCATTTCAGTACCTGCAAACAGCAAGCCGGAACAGCCGGTTCTGCCGATCAATGCTGCGACAACTGCACCCGGTTCAGGTTCCGGTGCTTATGTCGGTACTCCTACAAAATCTACTGCTCATGGCGTTATCCAGAGCCAGAACTCCCCGGATAGTTCGTCTGTAGAGCGATTGTTCACCTTTACCGGGCCGGAGCAAACGGTCGACCCTATCGTCAAGGCGAAATCACCCTTTCAATCCAATCTCCATAAACTGACTTATAAAGGCAAAGGGCTGCTCAATAACATTCTCGACTATAGAGCATTTGGACCTTCCACCGAGGCTGCCGATCTGATTCTTGGTGAGCATAAACAGTCGTCGAGTCTGGATGCGAAGGCCTATTACAAGCAACATGAGCAAGACGAGAAACAAATCAAAACTGCTGCCAATATTATGCAATTGGCGATGGGGCTTGGCTTGCACGATACTCCGCGTGCAAAGAAGTTAACTGCCGATAGTCTGACCAATTTGCGTGAACTGGTTGGAGAGAACCGAACCGCTGAGATTTTGGCGTGTTTGCAACAGCAGTCGATGCGGTTGACTCAGACGAATTCCTTGGCGGGCCTAGAGATACTCAATTTGAATGAGCGGGACGAAAAGGTAAAGCGAATAGTACAAGCTGCTGTGAGCTCCGATCCTGTCGTTCAAGAAGTGAAAGATGGCTTGCACAAGTACAACAGTCACAGCAAATTTGTCGAACGAGCAACCGGTGTTCTTCAAACAGCGCTAAACATCGCATCGTTCAGCCCGACGATTGTGGCGCCGGTGGCAGGCACTTCTACTTTTGTTCTAATGATGGCAACCGGTGGGCCGGAGCAAGATAAGCTCTTGCGAGAGCTTTATTTTTCCAAGCGCCTTGAGAGCCGTCTAAAACTCATGCATGACAAGGCCCAGCTGGCCATCAACAACTATCAAATGGCAGTTCTCACGGACAATCCTTTGCTCTTTGCGGTGACCCAATCGATGGTTCGGCAGATGTGCGGCGAAGATGTGATGAATGCCGTGCTTTCAGGCTCTGCTGTCGCTAGCGGAACGCCTGCCGGAGAGCCGACTGTGAACAAGGACGCCGGGTCGTCGGTTACATCAATATCCGACAACGATCGCAAGCAGAAAGCGAACAAAAATCCTGGCGTGCTCTAACACTGAATCGGACCGCCGGGATAGTAGCTAACCGGAGTATCAATCCTGGTTGTTGGATGTTCGTGTGACGATTGGATGCCCGCTTGCGTCGAAGAAAGTAGAGAGCCGTTTGCGGATTTCGCCCCGCTTGTTGTAGCAAAGGACGTCAAGGCAGGTTTGACGACCGTCGGAGTCGTAAGCCGACATCTGACGCAAAGTCATTTTACGAGTGTCTCCATCGAACTCTTGGACTTCGTGAGAGAACACAGCGCCGTCAAAATGATGAAGCGTCTTTGTATAGCGAGTTGTAAAGCCGGACACGTCGAAGTAGAGATGCTCGGTCATCGCTCTTTTGCCTTCACCCAACCAGTGAATTTGTTCTCTGTGCATTAACAAGCCGGTCTCGGAATCAATATGCTGATTGATGGTTGATGCCGGTGCACCGTGTACGTCATAGTCAGTCTGCCCTTGAAATGTAATCATCGAGCCGCGCGTTTCACGTTCGACAATTCTCACCAGCAGCCCGTTTGGGCGAAAGATAGTGACTACCTGGCTGGAACGTTTGCTGTCCATGAAGACTATATCAGAGCTGATCAGGTTGCCGTCCGGCATGCTGGCTAACTCATTGACTCTTGTACGTTGTCCTGAATTCGGATCCAGAAATGTCTCTGCGCGGCTGGAGCCGGCACGTTTTATCACTCTAACCAGTCGATTCTCCTTGTCATAGACTTTCTCCAGGACACTACCGCTGGTGTCATGCGAGACGGAGTGATAAGTTAGTATTCCGCCTTTGTCTATGCGGGTTTCCAGGCGCAGTTGCTGGTCGTGCTTCGCTGAATCAGCCAATGGCTGAACTAGCGGAGTGCTGAATTCGGGAGGGCTATACATAGCGTGGATTCCTGAAAAAATAGATGCAAACGCAGGTCCGGAAGCCGAGCAAGAACCTGCTGCTTTCGCCGCACAAATTGATTTCGATTACTGACACTAGTAAGCAAGCAATAGTAAATCTAGAATGAGAAAAGCATAATTTAGGCGAGTGCTCTT
>CAZSNX010000170.1:2236-8648 GCA_964607945.1 uncultured Candidatus Obscuribacterales bacterium | reverse complement strand
GCTACTTGCAAATGCCTTTGAATCAGAGCTATTCCAAACAGTTGTCACTGCCTCGGAGATATTTTGATTGCGATCCTGATTCCTTTTGCTGTTCGGATCGATTTGATCCCAGACCCACTTACCAGTTAGTCCGGCGCCCAGTACTAATCCGGCGGTAGACAGAAGCGGCACCTCCGCCACCGCCATTCCGGCAATCAAGCTGCCGGCAAGGGCGGTTCCAGCCAATTGCGCCCCGGCCTTAAGAGGGTCCTTTTGAATCTCGGCAACGGTACCGCCCACCAGTCCGCCGGAGATCAGAGCGGCTTCGCGTGCCAGCTTTGAAGCAACCGCCGAAGTGTCCGACAAAGCACACTCATAAAGCTTTGCCGCCGTGGACAAGGCGTCCTCTGTTCCACCGAAAGAAGTACTATGATTCTCCAGCCTGCTCATCGCTCGCTACTCCGTCGAAGGGTCAAGCAGAATTTTAGGCATGCAGTGGGGCAAATACACTGTGCAATTATGCAGAAGCGTCTCTGAGAAAACGCAACTCATAAAAGGCGAAACCGGAAATACAACTGGCTGAAGAACAATACCTATGTGGCGGCTGCTCTCTTGCGTCGTGCGAGAGTTTCTTTCAAAACCAGCGCGACTATTTTCTCAACTCTGATGCAGCCGATTGGAGTTTTTTGCTTTTGTCCTTCGAGCACCGGTATCTGCTTCAACCCGTGATCTCGCATTGCAGACAAGGCAATAGACAAAGGTTCGGCGACGCTGATTGCGACCGGTTCTCTCACCATTATGTCGATTACAGGCACGTCGACATCAGGGTCGGCAAGAGCGGCAATCTCCAGGGCCCGGAGCAGGTCCGAACGCGTAATTACGCCGGCGAGCTGTTGTTGATCGTCTAGAATACAGCACAAATCAGCTCCGGTTTCATTCATTCGCTCGATTACATGCTCGACCGATGAAGACAATCCGACGCATTCCATAGGCAGCGGCTCAATTACCGAACGAATATCGAGAGACTCCAACAATTCGCGAACATCGGGAATATTTTGCCACATGCTGACTCGTCTGCGCGCCGCGCTAGCTACGGCGTCCTTAACCGGTTTGAGAGCTGACGAAATTTGCGTAAATACATTTCGTCCCAATACAGTGCAGATTAGCTCCGTTCTTGCCCGGACGCTGTGGTTGCGATTGGTGCAATCGAGCAAAGATGACTCACCGAAAAAGTCACCGCTGCCAATAACCGCGATGCAATCTGTGCAAGACTCATCTTTATGGCGCAGAACTTCCACTTCGCCTTTTTCAATCACATAGAATTCGGTTGCGCTATCGCCTCTCTTAAATACAAAATCGCCGGAGGCATAATAAGCTCGACCAATTCTCTTAGTCCTGTCGGCCCGTAAGTGAGCCAGTGTGCGCGGAAAGAGCAGATCGCAGCCCCATTCGAGCCCGACTTTGATCTTCTGCGGCAGCGAAGGCAATTTCATGAGATAGATTCCGCGCCAGAGAAACCAGGCAGCAAATCCGGATACTCTTACTCCCATCAGTTCAGCCACTGCCGAATGCCCGCCGATCGAGCAGAGCTGGCCTTGCATCTGGTAACTAAACGGCTTGGTCCGTTGGCCTTTTATGCAGGCTATCCCGTTTAGGGCAGCCTGCACACCCTGACGTTCAGCGAACTGTGCGACAGGAGGACTTAACTTTCCATCCAAGCTGTTAACTACGGCTGCGCAGTCACCAAACGCAAAGACATTGGAACGACCGGTAATTCGCATATCGGGATCGGTGACCAACCGTCCGCCGACTTTCTTTGCATCCAGCCGCTGAATCAAAGGCTGGATAGTAGTTCCAATCGTGCACACTACCGTCGCGGCATGAAGAAATGTACCATCCCCGAGCCTCAAGCCTTCAGGCGTCGCCATACTGGCTTTCGATGCCAGCATTACGGTCACACCGGCTTGCTCCATTTTCTTGCGGGTAAACTGTCTAAGCGTCGGAGAAACCTCTGGCAGCAACTCATCACGCGAATGAACGATAGTGACCTTCAGGTCTTCTTCCCTGATGTTCGAAAAGAACTTCAAGCTGCTGCGCACGAGGTCATTGATTTCACCAGCTACTTCGACGCCGCTGAAGCCACCACCGACGATGACAAAACTGAGATACCAGCGCCTGCGTTCTGGGCTTTCGCACACTTCCGCCTTCTCAAGTTGTTCCATGATATGCGCCTGCAGCGTCAGCGCATCGCCGATCGTCTTGAGCGGAAAGGCATGTTCGTCCATTCCGGGCACAAGCGAAAGATTGACCGTGTTGCCGCAAGTTAGGAAAAGATAGTCGTAGCCCATCGATCTGATCTGCCCGTCATCAGACTCGAAGGATACTTGATTAGCGTCGAAATCGATGTTGGTAACATCTTCCGTTCGGCATTGAACATCTTTGAGCAGCTGGCGAAGTGGAGCTCCGACATCCTTGGGTTGAACCGAAGCGCTGACTACTTCCGCTAGCAACGGATGAAAAACCATGTGATTCTCGCGATTAAACACGACTATCTGAAAGTCATCTTTCGGCAGCGACTTTCTAAGTGTGCGCGCACACTTCACCCCGCCGAACCCACCTCCAACGACAATTATTCTTTGAGGCATATTAGTCACCGCTATCAGAGAATTTCAAATACTAGTTCACTCGCTCAACTGCTATGCCAGAAACACGCAGTGGACAGTGTATCCGGTCAATACTACCGCAGTCATCTAGGGGAAAGTCCCGATTGGACGCAGATAGTGCCAAATTGCATTCATCGAAATAGACCCTGTCACGAAAGCGGAAACACTTATTGACTCAGCGGTGGCATTACGACACCATCGAGGACGTGAATGACACCATTAGAACAGTGAATGTCAGTGACTTTCACCAGAGCCTTATCCACATAGAGATCTCCACTGAATTGGCTGAAGGTTAAATCATGTCCTTCCATGGATTTCACTGCCTTAAGCTTGAGTAGATCCTGTGCGGACAGTTCTTGATCGATGGCGTGATACGAAAGGACTTCCTTCAATTTCTTAGGATTGGCAAATAGTACTGACAAATCGTCCGCCGGAATTTGCTTGAATGCTCTATCTGTTGGTGCCAATAGCGTGAACGGTCCTTTGCCTTTGAGAATCTTGTCCAATCCGAACGACCTTGACAGTCCATCCAGAAGTGTTTGAAACTGAGCGACATCGTTGTCCTTGAGAGTGTTGACGATGTCTTTGGGGTCTCGCTCAAAGCCTTGTTTGGACTCATATCTATGGGTCTTGGAGGCAATTTGAATCAAATGCTGTTTGTCTGCCGCACAGGTTCCCAAGATCGAACTCAAGAATAGAAACGAAACTAATGCAACCGAAACGAGAATTCTCACATGAACATTGCGCATGAAAAGACTCCGAAGTTGTTGGACAAATCAATCTGTCTTCAGTCTTGCCACTTTCCCAGTGTACAACAGCTGTCACTCCTTACTGAACGGTTAATCGTAACGCATTTCAAACATCATTCGGAGAGTCATCTCTCTTGACCATAGCCGTTGCGGCGCCCATCGACAGCTCTTCGCATAGTATTGCGGCGCTTCGACTTCGGCATGCAACCAATTTTACTCGTGCCGGAGGTCTGGCTTCTTTGTTCTGTTGACTCAAGGTCATACTGCTAAAAGGTGATAGCATTTTTCCATGCGCTTAAAACTATTCATGCTTCTGCTTGCGATAGCCACGGTCATACCTTGCGACCAAGCATCAGCTATCTACGGAGACAGTTATCAGACTCCGTATCAGATGGTATTTAGCTACCCGATCGAGGAGTTACTGGCACCGGACCAATATCCGCCACGCAACAATCGACATCTAGAATCAAACACGCCACATGACGAGTGGTATTCGCCGCGCATCAGAAAGAAGTACGGGGCATGGGGTCCGGAGCCGCGGCACTATCCTGCCTTGGGAAACTACAAACAGATTCCGGCAGATTGGAAGCGTCAGCGCGTATTAGCGGTCGGATCCAGATTGATCGGTTTACCCTACCAACATCATCACATTCCCGACTGGGATCCACCACCGTCTTGGCCGTGGAAACATGTAGCCTACGGTCGCAATTCCAAAGGCATCGACTGCAGTGATTTCACTTCGTGGGTGTACAACTACGGATTGGGCATCAAATTCAGCTCTGCAATCAGAAAGCAGGCGGAGACGACTCAAATCCGCGGTCCCGGCGGGCAGGGGCAGATTGACGTCCGAGTCATTCATAACAATGGTAACTATGACGAGCTTGTGCGCAAGCTCAAAGCCGGTGATTTACTTTATATTCGAAACAACAAGGGCATCCTCGCGCACGTCATCATGTGGGTAGGTGAATACGGACGTTCTCCCGACGGCGCTCCGCTCGTAATCGACTCCACCGGCTCCGGGCACAAGGACAGCAACGGCGTAGCTATTCCGATTGGAATTCACATGCGTCCCTTCCTGAAAGACAGCTGGTACTACAAAAGCTTCGCCCATGCGCATCGTATTATTCGAGAAGAATAATACTTGACAAAGTTAAGGTTGGCGGGTTAGCTGCCAGTGATTTGCCGAGCACTTACCTGTGCTTGATTTCCCGTTCTAACCAAATCCTATTGCCAGTTACAGGAATCCAAGTGGAAATTTACAGTTTGCTCACTCGCGATGAAAGCAACCTATTTTGGTCTACAATAGCCCCATGCAGCCAGATATTAGAAATGACAGGAGAACTGCTGAATTCGTCCTGCCTGCTTCCTTCGGCGCGGCAGAAGACTTTCATCCGTTCGTCGAGACAGAAGTCTCACCCCTACAAGACCCAGACTCAACTTTGTTTGTAAATCGCGAGTTGAGTCTGTTGGCATTTCAATGGCGAGTATTCGAGGAAGCCAAGGATGAATCCAACCCGCTTCTGGAGCGGGTGCGATTTATCTCTATTCTCGGAGCAAATTTAGAGGAGTTCTTCATGGTCCGGGTGGCCGGGCTGAAACGCCAGATCGAATCAGCATCGACTTCGGCTGGTCCCGATGGTCTCACTCCCAGCCAGCAGTTGCACGCAATCTGTTCGGAAGTAGCCACCCTTTTGGACTCGGCCCAAGACTGCCTTAAAAGTTCATTGTTGCCGGCTCTCAAGCAAAACGGCATTTTGCTCGTCAAATACAGCGACCTCGATGAAGAACAAAGAGAGCGACTGCGGCAGTACTTTCTCAAAAAGATCTTCCCGGTGCTCACTCCGCTCGCATTCGATCCGGGTCATCCTTTCCCACACATTTCCAATCTTTGTTTGAATTTGGCCATCCAGATTCGTGACGCACAAGGGCAAGATCGATTTGCTCGTTTGAAGGTGCCTGATTCGCTTCCTCAGCTCATTTCAGTCGACTCCAGCGAGACCGGAGACGATTTGCCACAGTTGTTCGATGGTGTCGAAAGGTTTCTCTGGCTCGACGACTTGATCAAAGCCAATTTGTCAGAACTCTTTCCTGGCATGGAGATTCTCGGGGCGCACCCGTTCCACATCATTCGCGATGCCGAAGTAGAAATACAGGAGCTGGAAGCGGGAGATTTACTTGAAAAGACCGAAGAGGGCATCAGACAACGACGCTTTGGTGATGTGGTCGGTCTCCAAGTCGACTCGCACATGCCGGCTCCGACTCTGGAGATATTAATTGAGAATTTGCAGATTCAGCCTGCCGATGTTTATCAAATCGATGGCAGAGTGCCGCTCAGCGCATTTAAGCATATAGCCTCCATCGATCGTCCCGATCTAAAATACGCACCGTTCTTGCCGACTGTTCCTGCCGCCTTCGGACAGAGCTTATCGGAAGACGGAATTTTCAGCGCCGTGTCGAAGCGAGACATCTTGCTCCATCATCCGTTTGATTCCTTCCAGCCAGTAGTCAGCTACTTAAATCAAGCGGCTGACGACCCGAATGTTCTGGCGATCAAAATGACTCTTTATCGCGTCGGGAAGAATTCGCCAGTCGTCGAAGCACTGTTGAGAGCAAGCAGGAAAGGCAAGCAAGTAGCAGTTCTCGTAGAGCTAAAGGCACGCTTCGATGAAGAAAGTAATGTCGAATGGGCTCGGGCTCTGGAAGCGGAAGGAGTACATGTCGTCTACGGGTTGCCGGGTCTGAAGTGCCACAGCAAGCTAGCTCTGGTTGTTCGTCGTGAAGGTGAAAGCATTGTACGGTACGTTCATCTCGGTACAGGCAATTACAATCCTGGCACCGCACAAGTTTATACCGACCTCGGTCTCTTTACCCGAGACCAGCAGATCGGCTCGGATGTCTCCGACATCTTCAATTACTTGACCGGATATTCCGATAAGAGAGAGTACCAGAAGCTGCTGGTGGCTCCGATCAACTTGAGGGAGAAATTCGAGAGTCTAATCAAATCCGAAATCGAACAGCAAC
>CAZSNX010000170.1:0-2221 GCA_964607945.1 uncultured Candidatus Obscuribacterales bacterium | reverse complement strand
TGCCGGACGAGATGGACGGATTATCTTCAAGATGAATTCGCTCGTTGACGAGCGCATCATCAAACTTCTCTATGAAGCTTCGCAAGCCGGTGTTCAAGTCGATTTGATTGTCAGAGGCATCTGCTGCCTTCGTCCCGGTGTGCCGGGAGTCAGCGAGAACATACGCGTCACCAGCGTCGTTGGTAGATTCCTCGAACACAGCCGTATTTACTATTTTAGAAACGGCGGAGAAGAACGCATTTTCTGCGGAAGCGCAGACATGATGCCGAGAAATTTAGATCGTCGCGTCGAAGTAATTTTTCCGATCGAAGACGATCGTCTGGCAAACTACATCCACAAGGGAGTCTTGGAAATCTTGCTATCCGACAATGTCAAAGCGCGCAAGATGCAGCCTGATGCGACTTATGCAAGACCAGCCACAGCAGCTGAGCCATTCAGCAGCCAATCGTGGTTTCTCTCCAACACCAGCACAAACAAATCGAAATAGTTGCCTGCATTAACCCAAGATGTCCAATTCAAGCAACTTCTCATCGGCATCGATATCAGTACTGGCAGCCGTTATCGAACGAAATGGGCGCTACCTGATTTGCCAACGTCCGGCCCACAAACACCATGGCAGCCTCTGGGAATTTCCCGGTGGCAAACTGGAAGACGGTGAAACCTTCTTGATGGCCGCCAAACGCGAGCTCTCCGAAGAGCTGGCCTTGAACGTCATCAGCATTGGAGCGATCAGAATGTCTACCAGTGAAGTTGGTGGCGGTGGCGAATTCCAAATCAATTTTGTCGATGTGGAAGTCAGCGGCGAGCCTCAACTATTAGAGCATGCAGACTATCGATGGGTATCTGCTGCAGAGTTGCTCGAGCTGCCGCTGGCACCAAGCGACAAACTGTTCGCCGAAAGCCTTCGACGAATCGTCAGCCTCTGACAGTAGCGGCGATGCCATGCATCGCCTCTTCCGCGTATCGATCCGGCGACACACGAAGAGCTCCTGCTAGCGCCGGAATGACACCACACTGTTCATCAAATTCTTGACCCTTTCAGGATCGACATGATTGCGCCAATCATCTTCGAATTTGCAGGCTGAACCTACTATCAATGCATCACTGTAAGGAATGTACTGTCCAACATTCTTGGCGGTTACTCCGGAGCCGACCAATACTCGTATCGAACCTGATTCCCGGGCTATTCTCACATCATTGGCATCGGTCGGCTTGCCAGTAGCGACTCCGGTAACGACCACACCATCAGCTTTGAAGAACTCAGCTGCATGTACCGTTTCAGAAAGCGAGACATCACCGGTGATGGCATGGGCCGAATGCTTCTTTTTAATATCGGCAAAAATCTTTACCTGCTGGGCTTTCAGATTTGCCCTCCGCCTGATCAGCTGAGCCGCACAAGACTCGTGAATTCCTTCGTCTCCGACATGAGCGAAGACAAAACCCTCCACGCGAATGAAGTCTGCTCCCGCTGCCAAAGCCACTGCGAGCGCTTCCAAATTAGCACCGGCAAGCAATTGAATACCCAGCGGCAACTCCATCTCCACCTTGACTGCATGAGCAATCATCGTCATTGCGGCCGTCGTCTCGGGCTCCACTTTTCCAACCAAGTAAGGAGCGTCATGCATGTTTTCCAGTATCAGAGCATCTACTCCTTGCGACTTATACACATATGCATCTTTGAGAGCAGCATCCAGCACCTGATCGATACTGCCGCTCCAACCGTCGGAACCTGGCAGCGGCAATACGTGAACCACTCCAATTACCGAGCACTTACGTCCGAACATCCAGTCTTTCTCCCTGCGCACGACAATCATTGACCTTATTAAGCCCCGAGGCGTCAGTACAGCAATATGCGACCAGCCGGAAACAGCTCGACAAGATGCACAGCCAACGCCTCTTAACTTGCGTTTTCAAATCACACTGCATCGCTTTCTATCAAAATAGCCCGAACCGGTGACGCTTCCAGTTCCATAAATCTGAGCGGAGCAGCTACCAAAAAGAATTCGCCCTGCTCGACATTTGTAAGATCCAAATTTTCCAACCAGCACATCTTTGCAGCAATTAAGGCGGCATGAGCATCCAAGGACTTCGAGCCGACATGATCGACCGAAGGAGTATCAATTCCAATCAAGCCGACACCACGCTCGGCAAGAAACTTCACCGCCTCCACCGTAAAGTACGAATAACTCTCCTCGAAAACTTCATATCGTATTTTCTTAGC
>CAZSNX010000169.1:2740-8657 GCA_964607945.1 uncultured Candidatus Obscuribacterales bacterium | reverse complement strand
TTACAAGCAGGGCTCCACTACGGTCACCACTACTAATGGTGCCCCCCTGACAGTTGATACGGTAACAGTGACCCTGCCTGCTCCAAATCTATTCGTGCAGTTCGGATCGCTGTTCTCTCTGTCTTCCGTCTATCCGACAGGAATTGGAGTCGCTACCGCCGATGTCCCGTTCGTTCACGGTTTGGCATACATCGAGACCGGACAGTCGGGCAATCCAAGCAATATTGGACACTCGATTATGGTTCCGTGCTATTCCGCTTTCACCAATCTCGCTCCGGGCAGCGGCACCAGCAATTACATCATTCCGGAAGGAACGATTCCCGGTTCACCACCCTACGCCTGTCTAGGAGTTCGGACACCAACATCCGTCCTGCCGCTTGGACAAACAATCGACCACTACGGCAAAGGAAACGGTGCTCCCGACACACTCTGGTTCTGGACCCCATGATCTACGGCACCCAACGATTGTGACCGGATAGACCCTAAGCAAAAGGTTTCAAGGAATCGACTGCCTAAATTGTTCCTGCTCGCCATCGGTGCCTAGCGCCGAGGCGAGCAGAATGCTTTATAGCATCGTTGCTCAAAAGGGTAACTACCTTTGGCTGCGATAATTGCCCCGATTTCCGCATTCTTAAGCTCGCTGGCGGAGTCTTCTCGACTGCCAGACCTCGCCAAAAGGCACACTCGCCTGAGAGAATTCCATCTGCACTGATAGCGACAGTAAAGATGCCTGGCAGCCAGTTAAGTTCAAACAGACTTACCTAGATCAATTGCTATTGGGAGCTTGATAAACATACGGATTCTGCTGCCCAGTAGGCTGATCGACACCTGGAGCTGCTGGTGCCTGGTTGGTACTCTGGGGACTTGAATCTATTGCTGGTGCCTGCGGCTGCACCGGGGCATTGCCCGAAGCAGCCGGAGCTTGCGCAGCCGGCGCTTGAGGAATCCCAACCTGACCGGCACCACCGGCTGGTCCGGCTGATGGCTGATACGGTTGAGGCTGATTGATTTGTCCTGCAGGCGCGACAGGCTGTTGTTGGATAACCTGTCCGGCATCCGGTGCCGGCTGGCTTTCTACAGGAGGAGAGTTATTCACCGGCACAGCATATCCCCGACTTCTCATCAGTCGTTGAGAGAATGTTTCCTGGGGCTCAGCGGCCGGACTCGTGCTCGCTGGGCTGGACGCCGGAGCCTTGACCGCCGGCTTTTCATTCTCCACTGAATTGTCGGAGCCAGAAACACTGCTCGTTACAGGTTGCGGATTGACGGCAGGTTGCTGCGGCGGATTGAGAGCCATGAGTATAATCAGCCCGCCCACCACCAGAACTCCAACAGCGATGCCAGTCATCATCATGTACCGATTCTTCACCGCCACCGGGCAATTGGCGGTTAGAAACTTGCCGTCAGGTCTCTTAAAGAGCACAAACTGGCGTTTGCCTTCCTTCTGGAAAATTATCTCTTCAGCCTCAGGAAGCTCCACTTTGGAAAAATCGTAGACCTGTAAGCTGCATTTACTGCAGAAACGCACCCGCTCTGTACCTTGCAGCTTATCCCACATTGAACTGCATGGTAGAGACTGTTTGTAATTATTGATTGGTACGAATGGCTTGGCAGGCTCAACAGGTCGGGATTCCAACTCTTCTTTTAGACGAGCTTCTTTCTCCGAAGCCATCGTGTATGCAACCTGCCTACAAGCGTCGAGATCAAGGAACGTCTTTAAGACAGTTGGTGCTGCCCCTTCCTTTTTCAAGCGCTTCAACTCTTCAAGACCAGCCGACGGACCATTGCTTTGAGCGAACTCGGCTTTCAACCGCTCGATGAGCAACCCCGCTTTAGTTTCTTCCGTAACCGGACCATCGGGCTTTCCGCCATCGCCAGTCGAACGCGCATCAGCAGAGCCCGAGTCTCCTGCATTTTCCCTTGGTTGTAAATCTGTCATCGCCAGCCTCCAAGGCTAATCTGCCCTGCAAGCCATCAACTTATGCGTCATCACAACAAACTTAACTAACAGGCCAGCGTTTAAGGAGCCGGTGTGGCCGCCACGCTCTGCAAATCAACTTTCAGTTCGGACATCGACTGATAGCGCTTATTGCAATCCTTCTCCAGAGCCTTGGACAACAGCAATTGAAGACTGCTCGGAAAGCTAAGGTCAGGTCTCATGTCCGCCAAAGACGGGGGAAGCTCGGCAATATGCTTATACATGACCTCCGACGCGCTTTTGCCCATGAGCGGTGGATAGCCGGTGAGTATTTCATACAATACACATCCAAAGGAGTAAACATCCGACCGCTCATCCGTACCCTCGCCATGCACCTGCTCTGGACTCATATACATGGGACTGCCGAAAATCTGCCCGGTCTGAGTCAGGACGGCAGACTCTGCAGTGTTTTTATCATTGAATTTAGCCAGTCCAAAATCCAATATCTTTATTGACGGGCTTTGCTCCAGACTGCCCTTAAGCATGATATTGCTCGGCTTCAGATCACGATGCAAAACACCCTTCTGATGCGCATGAACCATGGCATCACAGATCTGGAGAGAAAGTTGCAGAGCCGTTGGCAGCGGAATGAAGTCTATGTTCTCCAAGACATCGTCCAGGCTCTGTCCTTCAACAAATTCCATCACCATGTATCTTTGTTTGTGCTCAGTAATGCCAAAATCGTAAATCGCGGTTATCCCCGGATGATCCAGACGACTGACCGCTCTGGCCTCTCGTTCGAAGCGCGCCACAATTTCATCAGTAAGCAAAGCCATATTTATCATCTTGATTGCCACAAGCTTATCCAGATGCGGGTTTCTTGCTCGAAAGACCACCCCGACAGCACCCTCGCCCAGGACATCCAAGAACTCATAATGAGCCGCCAAAGTTGTGCCGACCAGATTGCCCTTTTTAAGAACAGCCATATTGTCCGTTCCGAGCGCCTTCGGCACAGATTTCTGACCTTGCGATCTGCGCAATAGCGCTCGCAGCCTGGACGACAATTCCTTCGGGTGAAATGGCTTTGTCAGATAGTCGTCCGCACCGGCATCCAACCCCAGCGACTTGTCATCGACCTCTTCTCTTCCAGTCAAGAAAAGCACCGGTGTACTACCACCGCCGGCACGAAACATCCTTAACAAGTCGATGCCTTTTAAATCCGGCAGGTCCCAGTCCAAAATAACGAGGTCGAACTCCTGATTCTGCAAAAACTGCCAGGCAGTAAGACCATTTTCCGCAGACTGCACCTCGTAGTCTTCGCTTACCAGCCAGCCCTTCAGGAGATTGCACAACTCTGAGTCGTCATCCACGAGCAGAATTCTTGTCATGCTAGGCCGGCCTCAAACAGAAACTTTCCAGTCATACAAATTACAAATACCCGGAACGCCGCATTGCTCATCACGATCGGTAGATGAATCACCCTTACCGCAATCATCAACCAGGATGACTTCAGATACTAATCCTGTGGGAATCTCAAACTTTCTTTGGTCGCTATTCTTCGTAATGAATTTGATCGAGGATTCTCGCCTTCTCGACTGGCCGCGGCTCTCGCCCCTTCTCTTTGCGAAACTCATCGAGTGCCTGCCGGAGCTTGTCCTTGTTCTTCCTAGCGCTTGCCAGCCCGGCAAAGAAGCCCTTATCCTCCTTAGACCCGCTCGCGAGCGAACTCGCACGAGCCGCTAACTTCGACGACTCATCAGGGTCCGATGCCTTCAAGATCGAACTTAAGGCACGCAGAGGCTCAACGAGCATTTTGTGCTTTGGATTGTGGTAGTACTCAATTTGTTCGATCGCCTTGCTATAGGCAAATCTACTAGATTCGACAAGTCCGATTTCGCTAAAAAATCGAGCGATAGACAATGTAAACTCGCATTCCTCTGGTCCAAATTTCTTGTGCCTGGGACCATAAAGTTCGACCTTATCCGGCAAGACCTCCTTCATAACATGTCTTAAGGCTAGATACCCAAGCCCGGAATGCGGAATTTTCAGAGTCTCTGAGGGCAGTTGGACAGAGAGATAAGTTGTAGAGCCAAGATCAGTAAGTGGAACACTAATCTCAGTACAACTGCTAATGTCGCTCCACAAAATACGCCGTGCATTGAGACTAAAGCCGGATTGATCGATGACAATCTGTACATTCCCATCTAAGAGCTTCAAGACATTTGACATGATTGCACCCACACTATGCAGCTCCACAGTGAGTGAAGCAATTGGTTATCGGACGCGCGATAATTTTACGCAATAGTGGTATTTATGTATCTACAGCAGTACAGACTCCAGCGCATCTGAAATTATCACATCTTTAATACCACCAAAATTATCAGGTAAAGCTATGCATCTCAAAAGGTCCTGGCATGAAAGATTCTTTGCAGCGCTTGCAGTTTCAATTTGCATGGTGCCGTCAGTTTACAGACCTGCATTCTCTGAAGAATCAGCAGGAAAAGGCGCGAATTCCACTATCGCACAGGCTGATGGATTGAGAACTGCCACCTTCGAGGTCCACAGCGGCACCATTGATGTGAAGTTTCCCGACGACATCGCTGCTGGCGATACCATATCCGGTATCACAATTGCAACACCCAAAGCCAACTCACCGGAAGAGCTCGGCGATCTCGCACACGAGTTAGATACTTATGTCGTTGAGCTAGCCAATGTCCGCCCAGTGTCCGGACGAGCTCATCGAAGCAACGCTACAACGGCTGCAGCAATTAACATCTCGGCAACAAGTGCACACGCTCACAACTTTTCTTGTGTCGTTCCAGGCAGTGGCGACAACATCCAAGTTGTCCTGAAGGGAAAAGATCGTAAAGTTCTCGCAACTCAAGAGATCCCCCTTGGACCAAAGAGATCTGAGGCAGCGAGGAAGTCGCGCTCTCTAGACCTGCCCTCCGAAGGAGAAGCAGGTAGACCCATCTCGATCGGGGGAAACTTTGATGGCAGATACTCCAGCAGCCATCTATCAATCGGTGGCAAATCTTGTCTGGTTCAAACCGTATCTCCTAGACAGCTAGTTTGTCTGACGCCGCGCAACGTAGTAGGAAAAACTACAATCGACTGTCGCTCCGGCGGAGTGGCCGCCAAAGGAAAGTTCAACAACAAGGAATCATCGGCAGACAAGAATGGAGATGTACTCGATCTCCGCGGTGGCTGGAGTGGTCTGGCAGGACCAATCACGATCATTCAGTCAGGTCCATTCGTATCTTGGGATACCGGTTCTACAAAGTACTGGGGAACAGTTACGAAGCACAGCCTAGACTTTGAGTTTCACAACTACCGTCATGAGAGTCGTGGCAAGGGACATCTCGTACCGAAAAAGGTGAAGGGATATACAGATTATCTAGACGGCTTTTACATGAAAACGTCAATCAATAAGAAAACTGTGTCTAACCCGAAGCATGTCTGTCATCTTTTCCGGCAATAGGAAAATCTGTACGCTGGGCTTCTAACCTTGTTCATCCTGCAATATGCCTATAGTTTGCCTGCCGGGAAGGGGATCTCTGCCCTATGCGGGCAGCCTTGTAACGCACTGAGCTTTCGGCAGGTAGCAGTAAAGTACATCGGTCTTTCTGAGCCTGAAAGAGTGCAGTTACTCTACAGACAAAACGAACTCGAACATTCAATCTGGACTACTTGAGCTGGAATAATGGATACAAAGCCAGCGACAATGCCCAACAAACCAGCCAATAGTGTTGACAATTCAGGGATAATGCATAGTATGAACAAGGCTGCCTTAATCTCCAGCATTACCTTCACCTGCCTGTTGTCCTGCAGTCACTGCTATGCAATCAAGCACGAACTGCCCTACCAAGCGCCGACAAAGCCACCGCAGCACCTCGTGCTGGTGTTCGACAATCAAAGCGCCTCTAGAATCAGAGTTGAAATGCAGCGGAGCAATAAATGTTTCGCTCGATAATCTCTTTTGTGCGCTGCGGCGTAGAG
>CAZSNX010000169.1:0-2730 GCA_964607945.1 uncultured Candidatus Obscuribacterales bacterium | reverse complement strand
TTATCAATTCGTGAGCGAAAGGATCAAGATTGCAAGAGAGCCCGAGGTCATCGCTCCATAAATGCGCTTCCAAGCTTGCTGTTGTAGAACCTGCTAGATTGCTGTAGTGATTCGATGACTCGGACAGACCACAATGATCGGTCAACCTACTTAAAGCCGTAAACTCGCTTATCAAATATGTCGTAAGGTCGACTGCAAGCAATCGTCCGGCAATAGACTCTCGGTCCGTCAGTGCTTGTTGTTCCTGTGGTGCCAACAAAGCCAGATTGTTCGGCATGCCGCTCTCAAACGCGTTGTTCCAGTGATACAACCCTTTAAATCTTGCCCTAGACGAGCCATAGGGTATTCCGGCAACCAGCGACTATGTCAAATTGTGTTACTTGCTACTATGAGCAGTCGGAGCAGGCTCCTTTGAGTGCGTGGTTGCATTGGGTAAGTTGTCAGTGCGAAGCTCAGCAGTTTTGGCGCTCGGAAATGATACGCGAAATCGCGCCCCACCACCGGGGCGATCTAACACATCTACACTTGCCAGGATATTACTGGCAATCCGGCTTACTATCGATAGCCCAAGACCACAGCCTGACTCGTTGGTTCCTGGAATTCGATAAAAGCGCTCAAAAATCCTCTGCTTTTCCGAGTCAGCTATACCTGGTCCGTCATCCTCGACTGTTACTGATACGCCCTCGAAATTCTCGACCTTTACCCAAACCGCTCCTCTCTCTCTCGTGTATTTGATTGCGTTGTCAAACAGATTCGTGAGCAGCTCCACGAGGTCTCCCTTGTCTGCCCAAACTTGTGCTGGAGTCTCTGGAAGATCGAATTCCATACAAACGTTGCGCCGTAACCCTTCTGATACGACTGCGCTGGCAGCATCATTCACTGCATCAATCAGATCCACCACCTCCAAAGCTCTGGGACAGCCCTCCTCACTGCGTGCCAAGCTGAGCAAGCGATCTACCATATGAGCCAACCTGGTCGCTGCTTCTGACGTCGCCTCTAAAACAGTTTTCAATGTAGCACTATCACTGTCCTTAATTCGCAAAGCGTATTCCGAATTAGTTTTCAATGCAGTAACAGGTGTCCTCAACTGATGGGCCGCATTGCCTATAAATTGCCTTTGCAACTGAATGTGGTTGGTAGCGCTACGAAACAACTCATTGAGCGCCTTGGTTACAGGTGCCAGCTCAGAAGGCGTCTTACCAATGTCTACTGGAGACAGATCCACTTTGCCTCGTTCCGATAATAGCTTTCCGAGTCTTTCTAGTGGAGACAGTCCGTTTTGAACACCAAGCCAGACCGATAAACTGGCAAGAATTATGAGCACTACCTGTGGTGCAACAATGCTGACGAAGAGTTTTTTCAAGACTTGCTGTCGGCGATTCACAGTCTCGGCGACTTGAACCCAAATTTCGTCCGGGCTGGGACTGATTTGAACGGATACTCTGCACATTCGAACTTGCTGCCCATTAATATTGGCATTGCGAAAGCTCGGACCCTTGTCGTCAATGTTGAGAGGCAGCGGCAATACTGCATCGCCAGTCAATCTATGTCTGTTACTATCAGCGATTTGATAGTAGAACTGATCTGTCAATTCACCTTTAACGTCATGTCGAAGGATTGCCTGGGCCGCTAAAGGCAAATCCGCAACTACGACACCGTTTTCATTCCGTCCTATTCTGCCGGCAATCGACTCAGCCGAACGCATCAGAAGCTTGTCGTAAGAGTCGTTGGCAAACCGTTCTGCAAGCCTGTAAGCAACAAGCGAACTAAGCGAGCAAAGACAGACCAGCGGTATTAACAACCAGAGTAGCAATTTCTGGCGGATGGAGGTTTGCAAATGACTACAACTCGACAAGAAAACCTAACCCCCGAATTGTTTGAATCTTCACTCCATACGGTTCGACTTTCTTTCGCAGTCGGTGAATTACGATGTCGACGGCATTGTAGCTAATTACCGCATCCCAACCACTGAGAAGAGCCGCAAGTCTTTGCTTAGTTACAAGTGCGCCGATATTGTGCACAAGTATCTCCAGCACTGCATACTCGCGTGGCGACAAGTCAACAGACTCGTCACCGCGACGTAGAATCTTTGCTACGGTGTCGAAAGTCAACTCACCTAAAGTCACTGCCGGAGCATTTTTGCAGCCAACTCGCAACAAAGCTCGAATTCTGGCCTCAAGCTCTCCTAAATGAAATGGTTTCGTAACGTAGTCGTTAGCACCACAGTCCAGCCCCTCAATTCGCTCATCGTAGCTGTCTCTGGCCGTCAGGATAAGGACCGGAACACTATTTTGCCTGTTGCGAACTCGCCGGAGAAACTGCAATCCATCCATGTCCGGCAAACCCAGGTCGAGAATTACTGCGTCATAGGGCTCTGTCGCTACGGCAGTCTCCGCGTGCGAAGCACTGCCTACACAGTCAACTACGTAGCCTGAACCTTGCAATGCCCGCGCTAGAGCATCAGAAACCAATCGATCGTCTTCTACTAAAAGGATTTTCAGTATGCCTCCCCGAACGACACGAGAACCGAGGAAAAAACTTCCGGCTTTCTTGTCTTGTTCATTCGCTGGTTCTTCGAGAGGAGCTGCTGACGGCATTAGCCCCTTAATTTACATTGTAATCCAAACAGCGGGAGACTAGTCGCCGGCAGAGAAATCCACCAGCGCAAGCCATTCAGCTCGCTCCTCGTCTTCTTCCATATGTAGAATCACCAGGTTGCTTCGATCGGTT
>CAZSNX010000168.1:289-8665 GCA_964607945.1 uncultured Candidatus Obscuribacterales bacterium | reverse complement strand
GCTCGTAAATCTCCAGTTGCTGTACTGAGATATCGACGGAAAGCTCTTTGCCAATCGATGCAAGAGCGGCTGCCACCGATTTGTGCAGCATCTCCGGTGGAGCCATAACCTCGAGCATCATGACGAAGATCTGGCGATCGCCACTTTCCGAGTATTTGGTTTGGACGTCCGTAATGTTGATCTTTTGTTCGGCGATTGCTCGAGTGATACCGGCAACGATACCAGGCT
Source organism: uncultured Candidatus Obscuribacterales bacterium (assembly GCA_964607945.1). Lineage (GTDB taxonomy): Bacteria > Cyanobacteriota > Vampirovibrionia > Obscuribacterales > Obscuribacteraceae > JAGVKB01. Next base: position 8,437 of record CAZSNX010000168.1, on the reverse strand, counting down.
TGTCTGCGCCGTAGACCGAGATCATGTATGAGTTGCCATCATCGTTGGATTCTTTCAGCTCCTCTTCTGACAATTCTCGAACGTTTAGAGTCAATCCCATTTTTCGTGCGACGTCCTTTAGACCAGCTTCGAGATGATCGAGAGATTTACCTTCCGGCAGTTGAACCATGAGGATCAAGGCGAACTCTCCGCGAAGTAGAGTCATGCTCGAGTCAAGAAGATTGCAACCGAGTTTGAAAAGCTGCTCTGAAACTTCCGCTACGATCCCGACCTTGTCTCGGCCGACGCCGGTAACAACTGCTGACTTTGGCACTTGAACCTCCGCTTGTGGTTCTTAGCTCGCATCGCCAGGGCTGAAGTCGACAATTTCATCACTCGGTGCGTGCTCGGTCCGAGAGATGAAATTTGCTGAGAGCCATTGCTTTATGCGTATTCTCAGCCGGCTCTTTCTAAACTCTTCCCAACGCTGTATTTCGTCCGGGTATTTGCTGAGGACGCTCTTGAATGCGAACAACGCGTTCGGGCTCTCCATCGCTACTGGCAACAATCTTGTTAGCTGGGCATCCACAACAGTTTCGACGAAGTCATTTAAGTCCTGCTTTAGTTGGTTAGGATTCGGCTTTGGAATGTACAAATACCGTTCTCTATCTCGCTCAATCTCGTCGGTAAGATCTCGTAAGTCGTAGAGTCCTTGTTGCACGAGTTCGACATTGCCGGTGTCAATATCGAGATAGTAAGACGTATCCGGGCTCTCATCTTGCCAGGCTAGTTCAAGGGCATCCAAGTCTAGTTGCCGATCGGCCAATTCATACCTCCAGCCCGCCCTATTTGTCCGAGCGGCTTTAAGCATAGCCGATTCAAGCAGGTTTGGATACGCGCTGCAAAGCAGTTGCTCGCAATGGGCAGTCTAGCTGGGCCTACCCCAGACTGCTTGTAACTTATCCATATCCTTGTGCAGCCGTCGTTTTTCATGAGAATCCCTGCACGACGTCGCTTCCCAATAAAGTTGCCACCACTTTTGGTGTGCTCGCTTTTTGCCTTTGGTGGATTCCTCTTCGCAGATTTCATAGAGTCTTTCCATGAATTCTACGGCTTCTTCTTCGAGCATGATTGGATCTGCAATGAAATCAGCCGGCTTCGTATTTTGCCGTCCCTCTGCGAAACACCAACGCAGAGTGGTTCTTGTCTTGAAGTCGAGGCTGTCCAGCTCGCAGAAGTAACTGTCTTCTCTCCGGCGAGATCTCTCCGGTAGGAATTCGATCAGTCCATGGTCCGGCCACTCGTCACCCGGTTCGACCGGCGTAGCATCGGAGTCTTTGTACACCATAAAGTATCCCGGGAACATTGTTATCAGAAAGTTGAAAAGCGAATTCCTAATTCGAGTCCAAGCCTCAAGCGATATTTTCGGACCGAGCGGCTGGAGCGTGTCCTCCGCTGATGACTCGAGAGCGGCGTCGACTGTACTTATTGCCGAGCAGAGGCAAAACAACTCAGGCTTTTCATTACATGTTTCGAGCAACCGGCAGTACTCGTAAGCATCGTCGAGAGCCATGTTGGCTCTTCGCTCGCGGTGTGACATAAGACCCTCCCCAGGAACGGAACGGTTTTTATATACCCAATTCATCCCGGTGTGAACCATTAAATGAGAATGGCGAATTACCGGCTGGCAATAGGTTGACCGTTGCGGCTTACACGCAACATTGCTGCGAGCCGTCCGCCGATTGCACTGCCTTTGAAAGCGGCCGCTTTTGATCTCAGCGGCAGTAGCGCTCGTATGCACGTTTGAAGTCTTCGTTTGTCGAATTCAGTTGGTAGGCTTTGTGCAATTCGGCATCGCCGAGCTTTCGTTGCCCAAGCTTTTCGATCAAAAGCAAACCAAGATGGTAATGCGCTTCTGCGTCGGCAACATTCAGCTCAATCGCCTTGCGAAGATAAGTCTCGGCTTCCTTATATTTCTTGTATTGTGCGATCAGCAATGAGCCGATGCTGGTCTGAAAGCGAGAGTCACCAGGATCTAACTCTACGGCCTTTTCGAACTCTTTCATGCCTTGATCGAAAGCCTTTTGTTGGGTGATCAGGAAAAGACCTAGTTGATAGTGGGCCTCGGCATTGCTTGGGTCAGCCTTAATCGCCTTGTCGAACTCCTGCTTGGCCTCGTCGAAACGTTGAAAGTGCGTCGATAAAAGCAGACCAAGCTGGCAATGCGCCAGCGAGTTATTCGGGTTTAGCCTAAGCGCCTTGCGTAACTCTTGTTCAGCGCCGGTGTAGTTCTTGTAAAGGTCACTGTAGACTCTGGCGATTCCAATGTTGGCTGCACCATTTCTCGGATTAATCTCCAGCGCCTTGCGAAACTGCTTGTCGGCCTCGTCATATGTTTTTCTATGCACCACCAGAAGATTGCCCAATCCGACGCGGGCATCGTCCAAATTGGAGTCGAGTTCGATCGCCTTGCGAAACTCGCCTTCCGCCTCGTCGACACGTCCGACGCAGTTGGCCAGGAAATTTGCATATGGATTGTGGGCGTCGCCCTTGTCGGCTGCCAGCTCGATTGCTTTGCGAAACTCTCTTTCAGCTTCTTCCAGCTTGTTCTTATCGGTCGCCAGAATGTTTCCAAGTTCACTGTGCAGTTTGTAGTTCGATGGATCGAGTTTGATCGATTGTTTGATGTCGGTCTCGGCTTCCTTGAACTTTCCTCGTTCTCGCAGCAACCTGCCGAGCGCGTAATGAGCTTCCCAATCCTCAGAGTTGCTGGCGATCGCCTTGCGAAAGAGCTGCTCGGCTTCGGCCGAATCGCCGCCGGCTTGCTTCAGCAAGCCCAGATTAATCAGTGCACGGGTGTTGACCGGATTCAACTCAAGCGCTTTTCGATACTCCTGTTCGGCTTGATCGGTGCGGCTGTACTTTCTCTCCTGAATGAAACCGACCAGATTATGTGCCATGGAGTTGCCGGGGTCTAACGTGATTGCTTGTTGTGCCTGCCGCAAAGCTTCGCCCACTTCACCTGTTCGCAAGTAGGCTCTGGCTAGTGCTTCGTGAGCGCGCGAGGAGTTCTGATCGTTGATGACCGCTCTTTTGGCTGATTCGAGTGCTTCCGCAAAGCGATTCTGCGCGTCATAGACGTCCGCCGAGACTAGAAAAGCCTCCACCGAGGTCGGATTCAGCTTCGCAGCCTGCTCTAACTCGTGCGCCGCATCCCATAGTTTGTTTTGATCGATTAGCTGATTGGCCAATTGCATATGCTGAGAGTAGGAGACCAGGTTGGTTCCGGGCAGCATCTTGCTTTGCGACGCGGGGGCGGCTCCGGCCTGTTCAAGCATTGCATAGGGCGCAGAGCGAGTGACCGACGGTGGAACACCAAGCACCAGACCGGGCCCGGTGAATGCTCCGGCCATGATTGGTGTTTGCATTTCGCCCTTGTCGCGAAGCACCTCCGATTGGACTCGTTCTTTCATTGAAGCGAAAGCTTGATCGATCGATCCTTTGCCTCCTTCGGACTTGAGCGCATCAATCAGGTATTTCGTGAAATAACTGTTCTTCAGCTGGTCTGATTCCCAAGACCTCTGATTCGGTGAGCTGGAAGATATGACTAGACTTCCGATGCCCTGGGCAATCTCTTGCGTGTCTACATTCGTTCTCACCAGCCCCTTGTGCCCGCCCTCAACGCCGGCACCGCTATAACAAGTGTCCATCAGCAGGACGATTCGATTGGTATGCACTCTTTCCTTGATCGTTCTGAGCAGCTGCTTCATCTCGATGCCGGTGGCAAAGAGTTTGTCTACCTGTGTGTCGTAAGCTATGACATAGTTGACGCCCCTTATATCGGCCCCAGCCGGCGATCCGTGAGTGGACAGATAAATTACCACCAGGTCGTCCGGTGCTGCCGCGTGCGGCAGGAATGAATCACCGAGCGCATCCATAATGTTTACTTTGGTGGCATCCTCATTAACCAGCAGCTTGACGTGGTCTTTAGTAAAGTGGCCGCTGCCCGGATCGATCAAGTAGTTGTAAAAGTCAGTGGCATCTTTAGCTGAGTACTTTAGCTGCGGAACCTTCTGGTCGGCGAACTGGCTTACACCTATTACTACGGCCCATTTGTCACCCACGCGCGCAGTCTGGGTAGGCGTTGCCGGTTTGGCTGCGATCAGCTGAGCTTGCGCCGAAAAACAAAAGTTGATCGCCAGTATCAAGGACGTCAATGCCGGCAGAAAGGATTTGCAGTTGATTGGATATCTGGATATAGGCATAGTAAATTTGCCGTCAAACTTCCATCAGGTTGAGATCTTAACTTTCTCTACCCACCAGCTCGAGAATTTAGACCGGAACAACGAAACTATTAGCAACTCTTATGACCACCTGGAGTGCTATTTTAATATAGTCTCGTACTGCGATAGTCCCAGAGTCACTGCCGAAATGGATGAGTTACATATTCCCGACGGGATTAACTTCGAATGCAGCGGTTGTGGCAATTGTTGCTTGCAGTGGCCGGTTCCGGTGACTGTCGAAGATAAACTGAGAATCGCCGCTCTGCCGAAATTTACGACTGGTTCAGGGGCTGAGTCTGGCACTTTCTTTCGTCCTCTGAAAAGCGGCGATCCGAAGTTTCAATCCTTTTCGTTCACCCTTGAAAAGTCCGCAGATGGACGCTGCGAGTTTTTGACTTCTGAAGAGCGTTGCCTGCTTCATGCCGAATACGGTAGCGAAGCCAAGCCGGCTATGTGCCAGCTCTTTCCTTATACTTTCAATCAGACTCCCGGTGGCACTTGCGTTTCGGTGAGTTTTGCCAGCACCGGGGCTTTGCTGAATTTTGGCAGACCCCTGTCCGAGCAGAGGGAGTTCTTGGCGCAGAAGTGGAGGCTCTTCAAGAGCTTGTTTCCGTCGCTGAGACCTGATTGGAGTCAAACTCAGCTCGTGGACGGGCATCTGATCTCGTGGCAAGAGTATTTGCGGGTCGATGCCGAATTGATTCGCCTGATCGGCGGACCGGAACGGCGGGTCGACAAGAAGCTAGCAGCAGCCAGCCGCTTCCTGCAAGAGCAGCTGCCGCCCAGCACCAATTTGGAACGGCTGCCGAAGATGGAAGCGCGTCCAAAGATGGTGGATCAACTGTTGCTTAAAGAGCTGTTTGAGCTCTATTTGCCCGACGATATCTTTACCATGCGTCTGCCGGACCTTGATGCTCAAGCCTTGATGAGACAATTCGTATCGCCACCGCCGGTAGTGCAGATTGCCTCCGCTAAAAGCAAGTACGGTTTTAAGGAGCTCTTGGATGCAGAGCTTGGCGAACTAGATGCGCAAAGCGAGGACTTGCTCAATCGTTTCGTTTATTGCCGAGTCTTCGCGAAACTTTACTTCGGCGCCGGATTCGCGAATTTGAGCGTGTTGTCCGGAATTCATCACCTGATGTTGCTGATCGCTTTAGTCCGATTGAAAGTAAAGATGAAACTCAAGAACGGTGGTGGTAAGGCGATCGAGTTTCTCGAACTGGTTGAAATTGTCAGGGCGCTCGAGAGACGCCTCAGTCAAGTCAGCTTTTCCAAGGAGTCGGTGGCGATTCTGGAGGTTCTACTCTGCTCGTCCGAACGTACCGAAAGAATTTTGTCGCTTGCTGCCTGAGTGGAGCACTATGTCCGGTCAGATCGAACAATCTCAGCGGGATACGGCACGACTGATCAAAGATCAGGTCTCACTGACCTTTCGTTCGTTGAAACACAGGAATTTCCGGATTTATGTAACCGGACAATTCTTGTCTCTATGCGGCACCTGGATGCAAAACCTGGCAGTTGGTTGGCTGGTCTATCGTCTTACAAAATCTGCTTGGATGGTTGGGCTTGTGAGCTTTTGCAGCCTCGCGCCGACTTTGGTGTTCGGCTTGGCCGGAGGGCATTTTGCCGATCATTTCAATCGAAAGAAAATCATTTTGACGGCTCAGATGATTGGTATGGTCCAATCTTTGTTGTTGAGCTATCTGGTGTTCAGCAACAATATTCAAATCTGGGCCGTGCTTGCACTAATGGTTTTGATGGGAATTACCAATGCCTTCGATATTCCGGCGCGGCAATCCATGATTGCAAATCTGGTGGCACGCGAAGACCTCGTGAATGCTGTCAGCATTAATGCATCTATGTTCAACGGAGCTCGCCTAATCGGTCCGGCTTTGGCCGGCGTGATCATCACATACTTTGGCGAAGGGGTCTGCTTCGCCGTCAACACAGTCAGCTATATCGCTGTAATTTTTGCAGTGTTGTTCTTGAAATATGACACCAGCGGCGGCACTCAGATTAGTAGCAAGGGTGGTACTGCAATCACTGAAGGTATTAAGTTTGTCTGGTCGACGCCAGACGTGCGAAATGCTCTCTTTTTGGTTGCGGCGCTAAGTATGTTTGGAATGCAATTTCTCATGCTGATGCCTGTTTTCGCGTCTGAAATTTTGCATGGCAAGGCAGCTTTGCTGGGCGCGCTGTCAGCTTGCTCGGGAGCCGGTTCTTTGGCTGCCAGCTTGACGCTTGCAAACCGTGCCAACGGTGCCCGGCTGCGCCGCGCGGTAGGCGTTGCTTTGCTGCTATTCTCTGTGGCATTGATGGCATTTTCATTGTCAGATAAATCTGTCTTCTCGATTCCGCTGGTAACGCTGGTGGCATTCTTTATGACCTATCAGTTAAGTGGTTGCCAATCGCTTGTTCAATTGGCAGCGCCAGATCGGGTTAGAGGAAAGGTAATGAGCGTCTATATGATGATATTCATGGGGATGGGTCCGGCCGGAAATCTCTTGTCTGGTTGGTCGGCTCGAGCAATCGGAGCACCAAGGACGCTTTCGCTGTGCGCAAGTATTTGTTGCCTGGCGGCAATTTCATATTTGTTTCTTTTCGGTCGGTCCAAATGCAATAACTCCGATGCTGTGGCAACCAGCTGAGCGTTTTATCTAAATTGGCAAGAATAATTCGTGATGGAACATTCACTCCATTGCAACGTCGTTACAACATTGCTACTAATTGTTTCGACCTGGTAAAGGTTAACTAAGTGTTGAGTGTCGCCGGCTTGATTATGACTATTAGCCGCTCTAGCAGTAAAATCAGGGAATGGATGAGATGAGCACAGTATCGGAAAGAAGCACAAATATCGAGATGCAATCAAAGCGTGGACCGGCGACCGGCTGGGTTGTCGCGGCAGGGTTAGCGGTAGCCTTAGGCTTCTGGGCCGGACATGAGTATTGGCCAAAACAAGGTGCTGGTCACTTGCCGGCTGGGCTTCACCCCGGTGTTGGAACTGCGACCGTGGTGCCCAGCCCAGCTTCCCAGCTTGGAATTCCATTGGCTGAGAACTCAATTGCCGATATCGCCGAGCAGACGTCTAAAAGTGTGGTCAATATTGACACGAGAACCAGCATCGCCATTTCTGATTCACCGTATCAGATGGGGTCACCTTTTGGCGGTTTCGAGTTTTTTTTCGGACGGCAAATGCAGCCGTTCGAGGAGCGAGTTCCACGGAAGTTCGAAAGCCAGGGAACGGGCTCTGGCTTAATAGTCAGGCAGGACGGATATATCTTGACTAACAATCATGTCGTTCGCAATGCCACGGATATCAAGGTAACCCTTGCCGACAAGCGTGTTTTTTCCGGCAAGATAGTTGGACGAGACGCATTCACAGATCTAGCCCTGGTGAAGATTGATGCTTTAAATCTGCCGGTAGCAAAAATGGGGTCCAGTAAGACTTTGCGACCTGGTGATTGGGCGATTGCAATCGGTAGCCCGCTCGGTTTGGATCACACGGTTACGCTCGGCATCATTAGTGCCTTAGGCCGATCGCTCGGTGACTTAAAAAGCAATGTCGAGCTGATTCAAACCGATGCTGCTATCAATCCTGGTAATTCCGGCGGTCCACTTTTGAATATTAAGGGAGAAGTGATCGGCATTAATACTGCGGTGCGCAGCGATGCGCAGAACATTGGGTTCTCAATTCCGGTCGATGTCGCCAGCGAGGTTACAAACGGACTCTTGACTCGTGGCACGGTGGCGCGTCCGTATGTCGGTGTTTATATGCAAGACCTTGATTCAAAACTGGCCAGAGGGCTTGGTCTGCCGGAGAGCACTCGCGGGGTAGTTGTAGCCAGGGTCGGTCCTGACAGCCCTGCCGAGCGCGCTGGTCTCATTC
>CAZSNX010000168.1:0-279 GCA_964607945.1 uncultured Candidatus Obscuribacterales bacterium | reverse complement strand
CAGGTGGTTGCTTCAGCCAAGGAGCTTCTGAAACTGGTGCGCACCCATAAGCCGGGCGAGACCCTTAATCTGCTGGTCAGTCGTGGCGGTGTATTAAGGGCGGTTGCTGTTAAGGTCGGCGATTATCCGGGCGAAGACAGTAGAGACGAGTAGTTCTTCCTGCAATTTCCAATCAATGCGCTGGTGTTGGTTTAGGAGCTCAGTGGTTACTTGTCAACGGGACTGATCTCTATTCTTTGGGCTATAGTAGAGCCTGTAGCCTTCGTTGACTGCTCGCTT
>CAZSNX010000167.1:0-8713 GCA_964607945.1 uncultured Candidatus Obscuribacterales bacterium | reverse complement strand
ACATGACCAGCGAATAGAACTTAGGACGCGAATCTCCATCGATGGCTCGATAAATCCCAAGTTCTTCCCAGCGGGATTGCCATTTTTCCTCAATGTCTTGCGGGCTGTACTGACTTGCCATCGACTAACATTTCCTCCGGAGCAACGCGCAGAGAAATGATCTTAGCCCAGCGCTATTAGTGGGGCAAGCAAAACACCGTTCCATGCTAAGATTCTTAGCTGTTTGCTGTGCTGAGCAAGCTGTTCGGATTGGAGCGGCAGGCAAAAGCAGAGACGCAATTGTGAGAACTCGGTGCCGATCCCACAGATCTTTGCCGAGCGCTACGAACAATAGCCATGAACAATACTAGTTTGGAGCTAGAGAACTCGAATCATGACGCAACCTAAGGTTGAATCCGCCGCTGAGCCTATCGCTCAAGACATTTTGCAAGAAGCACAAGAGTTGGCCCGCGGTGCTGAGATATTGCCGGAAGGTACCACTGGACTGGCACGCAAGATACAAGCTGCTAGGATGTCGGGACGAGTCCTGCGCGTCAAACTCGGCGTCGATCCGACCTCGACTGATCTGCATTTGGGACACGCGGTCGTATTTCGCAAACTGAGGCGTTTTCAGGAGTTCGGACACCAGATCGTCTTGATAATCGGAGGCTTTACAGCCCAAATCGGCGATCCGTCCGGACGCAACTCCACACGCCCGCCGCTAACGCGCGAGCAAGTAAATGCAAATGCCGAAACCTATCTGAATCAGATGGGCCTTATCTTGGACATGGAGAAGACGGAAGTCGTAAATAATGCTGACTGGTTGGCGCCGATGACTTTGAATGAGGTTCTCAAGCTTGCCAGCTTAGTAACAGTCAATCAGTTGCTGGCCAAAGAGGCATTTGGGGACAGGCTTGAGAAGCAGCTTCCAATTGGACTGCATGAATTGTTCTATCCGCTGGCGCAAGGATACGATTCAGTGGCAATCAGAGCCGATGTCGAGCTTGGTGGTACCGATCAGCGTTTCAATATCTTGCAAGGGCGTGAGCTGCAACCGCAATACGGGCAGGAGCAACAATTGGCGCTTTTGCTACCCTTGCTGGAAGGGACGGACGGCGTTCAAAAAATGTCGAAGTCATACAATAACTACATCGGACTCAAGGAATCTCCCGACGATATGTTCGGGAAATGTATGCGCATTCCAGACGAATTGATTCTTAAGTATTTCGAGCTCACTACGACACTTACCGGTGCCGAAATCGATCAGATTAAATCGGCGCTCGACCTGGGCGGCAATCCGAAGGACGCAAAAGAGAAGCTGGCTCGGCAGGTGGTTTTGCAATATCACGGACAGAGCCTTGCTGATAAAGCGCTCGAAGAATGGAAGCGTGTTCACAGCCAGCGCCTGATACCGGAAGAGATGCCACTATACGTGGTGAAGTCTCCGACTCAGCTGTTTCGGTTGATCGTCGAATCAAAACTTGCCGGTGGCTCCGGTGAGGCGAAGCGACTCGTCCAGGAAGGCGGAGTCAGGCTGGACGGTCAACAAGAGAAAGATCCGAATTTCGAAGTGGGTGTTCCAGGCTCCGAGGGAGTCGTTCTGCAGGTGGGTCGTCGAAAGTTCGTTAAGCTGGTCAACGCTTAGACTTCAATTTCGCAGCTGAATTTGCATTGCGTCAAGTTATCTTGGTCTGGGCAAACAACCGGCTTTTCTACATCCTTCTTGGGCGTGACTATCTCGACAGTTGAGGAATTCTCCAACTCCTTGAGCAGTTCTCTCATTCTGGCATGTAGCCAGTCGGCGTACTTCCGTTCGATACCGCGGGTAATCGATTCCATGGCAAACCCTCCCGACAAGGCGCACCTGAAATTATTCTCGCTTAATGAGCCGGAGCGGCGATTTAGGGATCTCTATAAGTTTGTACGGGTTACTTATCAATCTCGTCCGAATTTACCGGCTTGGGCTTGGCGGCTATCTAATCTACTTAACCCTCGATCGAACTATTGTGACTGCTGCACCTGATCCGGGAGAGACCTTGCGGGCACGAATACAAAAGGATCTTTATAACCGGGATAACTCCCTCAAAGATGGCTTAGACTTGGCAATGCGAACCAGCATACTGACTGAATGAGGGCCGACCAATGTCCAACGTGGCAACGCAACCAGAAACAGAACAGAAGAAAGCGGCGCTACGCCGGCAGTTTGTCAACTTTGCGGTCTATAAAGTCGATCCGGCTTGGAGACGTCTAGACTCTGAAGTGCGCGACCTGGGAAAGTCGGAGTTCGAGCGCGTCATAAAGCGCTTTTGCGATGAAAGGCTTTGTCAGATTCTTACCTATTCGACAATGGGCATGAGAGCCGACGGCGAAATCATGCTCTGGATCATCGGCTACGATCTCGAGCCGCTGCAAGACCTCGCCACCGAGCTGGCAAAAACCGGACTGGGTAAGTACATGAGTCGAACGCATTCATTCCTGGCGCAGACCAAGCGTTCAATGTATCTGGACAGATTCAATCCGGAGCATCCCGAAGACCGTGCTCATATCGTTCCCGGCAAGTACAAGTACATTTTTGTTTATCCGTTCGTCAAGAAGAGAGATTGGTATGCTTTGTCCATGCCGGAAAGACAAGAGATGATGGATGAGCACATCAAAATCGGCATGAAGTATCCGTCGGTGAAGTTGAACACTACCTACTCTTTCGGTCTGGACGATCAAGAATTTGTGGTCGCTTTCGAAACAGACTCCCCATCGGATTTCCTTGACTTGGTTCAAGAGCTCAGAGAAACTAAGGCAAGTTCATATACCTTGCGCGACACGCCGATTCTTACCTGCATTGCCAAAGACACACGGGCGATGCTGGACAGCATCGGCGGATAGGGGGATTGTTGCCTACCAGCTTTTCAATGAAGACCGCTGCCTGAATTGGTTCGCAATGAGTGAAACCCAAAAGTGCCCTTCTCGCCGTGCACCGGGGGCCTGATGGCGACCCTTCGCTTGCGATTCCTGCAATCGCTAGCGAAGCAGCTGACCACGCTTTAGGCGGAAGCTTCACGTAAAGAGCAACCTTCGAGCAAGCGCTGGCAGAGCGGCTTATTTTCGGTGACGGCGATATTCATAGTGTCACTTCAGTTATCTCAAGCCACATTGTTGATTCCACCAATGCTAAGAGCTTCGCTGACGCTGTCCTGTGCAATCCGCTCGAAGTCAAGAGAGGTTCGTATCGATGCCAATAGGCTGGCACGGTTGGACGGTAATCTGTCCACAACAGTCGGCCCAGTTATTTTTTGTCACCGCTCAGCAAGCGCCAATAATAATCAGTCAAGAAATAGTTGATCAACGGAGTGCCACCGCCACCGGAAGCGATCTGAGATGCGCCAACCTTTTGTTCGTTCGTTGAGAATCTCAAGAGTGGTTGGAACTGCGAAGACCGTTCCAGCGGTCCGGTGCCTATGTCGAGCAGATGACTGAGAGCGATTGAGGGAATTTTCGTAAAGGCGCCTTGATATGTCACATGCATCCCTTTATTGGCCGCCGACAGATCAACTGCAGAGAGCTTTCCGGTAGCAGTATCTTTGGCAAACAGCTCGAAGTACTGCTGGCGGTGCTGGACGTAATCAGCACCGGCCTTGGATGTCGGTTCACCCATGCGCTGAAGCCGATAGCCAAGCGGACTGGCAGAGCGGAAGAAGCCCGAATAACCATCACGCGTAAAATTCATAAACTGCTCGGCTACGACTCCACGCATCTCGTTTCGAGTTTCGAGCATGCCATAACGTGAGGACACCATAATTTCTCCGGCTGTTGCAAGATCGCATTCAATGCCGCTGCCATCTTCAAGCCATCGATACTTCAAGTTCTTTCCCTTGAAACTGATGGTGTCAAACTCTGCTTGTCCACCTTTAGCGGCGGCTCTCTCGGTTGTACGCCACGGCCGCCGGCCGACGAACTCTTCGAACCACAGCTTGCCGGCCTTACCATCTAGATACTCAGCAGCTACCGGCTCACCTTCGAAATAACTTTGCGGGCGAGTTCCGGTCAAGTCTTTGAACTTGAGCACGACGGTGTCAGCTCCGTTTACCTCCGGCAGCATAAAGTCCTTAACAATAATCTTTCCGCCATCATTCAATGATTTTGCCCACTGCCAGATCGCCAGACGGGCGTTGCGATGCTCGAAAGGCCCATAGTATTGCCGGGGATACGAAATCAACTCGTGAACATTGCTCAAAGATGTAAATGCATCGATTGCTTTGACCGGAAGTTTCGGCATCACTCCGTCGGCAAAAATGGGAAGCGGTCTAAATGGCGCTTCGAGCTGCGGTCCACCTTCGAGACTGCCGTGATACGCTCTGCTTTTCGCCAGCATTCCCAGGAATGAGTGAGGATCCAGCTCGAGCGCAAATGCGGTCACCTTGGGATTCGCTCGCGTCAGGGCGTCCGGGACAAAACCATCGGCAGAACCGATATCGACCAGAGTGGCATGCTTTTCGGCCGGAAGGTGTGGCTCGACCACTGCAGCCTTAGCTGGCCCAGTTTCTCGCATGCTCTGATTGTATTTTTCCGCACTGGTCGGTTCGGCATGATTGGCGTTGAAGCTTTGAGATAGCTTGGCCTGCAATTCCTGACCAGGTTCAACTGATTTAGACCATCTCTGATACCAGGCTTTCTCGAGCGCCTCAATCGAGACCTTGTATTCCGCTGCTTCACCGAGCTTATTTTGCAGGTCGTTCAGGAATGCCCTTTCTCGCACGAGCGCATGACGGTTCTGCTCCCAGTTCTGGTCGGGAAGCCCACGCTCGCGGGCCTCTGCCTGAACTTTCTTGATGTTGGCTTCCAGGTCGGCCGACTTTGCTGGCTCGCCAGCTTTTGCCTCGGCAACTTTTCTTCTGGCCACATTGTCCCAACTTTCTGCCGGCGCAATCGCTCCTTTTGCCTCATGAGCCGCCATCGATTCTACGAGCCCACTTGTCCGGGTCAGCCCAGTTTCCGGTCCACCTTTGAATTCGGCAGAATTGACCCGCACCTCACCAAAGTCACTTAACAGCATTTTTGCTTGCTCTGACTGTTTCACGACTTCTTGCAAGCTAGCATCGCGTGCCACGACGTCAGACACCGATAGTTTTCCCTGCGCGCGCGCACCAAGCTCGCCCGCTGTACGTGTCATTCCACCCAGGAAGGCGAAAGTATAAGCCGACTGCACCGTTTCGCTGCCGGAGGCAAGTCCTTTGCCAGATGCCAGCGATCGGAACTGGGCGTCGGAAATTCCCGCGACGCCGCCGGCAATTAGCTGCCTGCTAAGGTCGCGCCTGTAGGTGTTAATCATCCAGGGAGTGCTAGCGTAAGCAGCTCTGTCCAGCGCTTTCAGCCCATGACCGGTGCCGGCCAGAACAGAGAAAGTCGCAAAGCCTACACAGGAGTTGCGCGTTCGGGCAGCCCAGAAGTTGCCGTCCCTGGCTTCGACCGGACGGAACAAGCCCTCAAAAACAGCCCCGGTAGCTCCAGCTTCCACAACCGGAGCAACCAGCCGCAGACTCCGGGAGGTGGCCAGCTCGAAGGTTCTTGCCTGTCCAAGCAGGCGAGCAGTCATGCTAGTACCCGCGCCGGTAGCACATCTGACCGTCGCTCTGCTGAGAAGAAATGGCGCGACCATACCGGCAGCGCCGCCGATTGTTTGCGCATGCCAGCGAGCGCTCCCGAAGGTCGCCTCTGTCGGGGCGCTCACTAAGCCAAGCGACCCAACTTTTCCTAGCTTCTGCCCACCAGTGTTATTCCATAGCTGCCCGACCGCATTGACAGGCGATTCAATACCCGAGTACAAGGCCGAGCGGACAGCATCGTTTACCACCCCTTCCGGTAGCCACTTGTCTAACAGTCTGTCGTGGGTAGTCCTGTCACTCATGTCGTCCAAGTCATTTCTTACACTTCATCGTCCTTTCGTGAAGCGAGCGTAAGTATTCGTCAGTGGGGGGGGGCAAACAAGCCTTTATTCTGCACATGCATGTATACGAATTCAGTCGAATTTGGACACCAGTTGTCGAGCGCCAGTAACCATTCCGTGCCCGAGTCGGTTCCGGAGGACGACCATAGCCTTTGGACATTGAAAGTTTCGCAAGACTGAGCGCACTAAATAGCGGCTACTTTGACTTCCAAATCGAAGAGAACAAGCGCCCGGCTAGTTGTTGCAAAGACTTGTTCGAGAGTCGATCCGCTGGCACGCCTGTTTTTCTCGATTTCGCAGCTGCCAGTCGGCGTGAATATCGCCTGGCTATGCCATAGCCGGCTGACGCATCAAAGCCTCTCAAAGCTGTGTTGAACACTTGGTTGGCTTGACCGAAGATGTATACGGCATGATCCGCCAGGATGGATTTAAGTGAGGCAGAATAACTCTGCGGTTTCAATTAGTTCGGGAATCTCCGTGCCGTGCTTTAGATAAAGCTGAGCTGGGACTAGTTGTCCGTCGGACGAAAATGGAGAGTCCGCTCGTTTCTGAATGATTCTCACTTTATGGCTGAAGCCATCAAAGCGACTGTCGCCCGAGATTAACTCGATTGTGCCTGCGGAGCGGCTATTGTGTCCGGATGCAGTTCTTTTGCCATAAATGACGGCGGTGATTGCAATTGGATGAGTATCGTTTATCACCTTGCAAATCTTGGTGATTCGCGACAGTCTGACACAGAAGCCGACAAAGAAAGCAAAGCAAAGAACGCAAACAATTTCGCATGCTACTGTCCACTCCGCGGTCGGCAAGCATACGACCAGGAATAGACAGAATCCCCCAATCGCTAGCGTTGTCCGAGACAGTGCCTCGCAAACGGTGAGATCGTGGACCAAATCGGTGTGGATGGGCGCGCTACTTGCAAGCAGAAAGGATGCGACGTTATGACCCTCGTCGATTGCCTTGCTCTTGACGGTTTCTGGCTGCTGAGTACTAGGATTCACCCTTCCTAAATCCCGACTACTACTTCCAGCCAGGATCATAATCAAATGTCTCGAATTGCGCTAGTTACAGGGATCTCAACGAGCCGGCAGATTGGCCTTGGCTCAATCCGACTTTGGCGCGACTAATTTATGTAATTGCAAGACAGCGGTTGCTAATATGCACCCTCAAAACCTCAACCGAGATCGGTTGAGGTTTTGACTTGCCAAAGTGACTTCTGGTTGACAACTGCGGAAACCATTTCCGTCGCAGCGATTTCGGCTGCTGACACGTGTTGGTTTTGAAGTTAAACCGATATCGGTTTAACTTCGAGCCCGATCTTGTTTGGCTCGGTACCGCTTCTGCTTGGCAGCCAAGTAGCCGGGCTCGGATAGCTGCTTTGTCAGTTGAAATGTTCTGAAGCGGCATTCGTCAGAACAGAAGCGACCTTTCGCTCTTGCTGGAAAGTAATCGGCGCAACGCAATACTTCCGGGGAAGATTCCAGTCCGGCTTCGGTAAGAGCGGCAATCTCTTTGCGCCAGAGCAGTTCAATCTCAGGCGGAAGACTCCGAGCAGGCGATATGTCGGTGGAGCCACCCTCGCGATAAAGACCTTCGCACCGGGCTACTGCGGGAGAGCTTGTATTGTTAAGAGCTTCGGCGACGAATTGGGCAAATTGCAAGACTAGCGTTTGTTTGAGAGCAATCAAGAATGAATCATCATCTTCGGACTGCAGCCGGGCATGAAGGGCGGGCAGCACTTTGAGATAAGCGCCTGTCTGTTTTATTGGTTGGACTAACTCGAGCTTAATGGCAGCCAGCTCCGCATCTATAGCTGAAATGTCGAGCGGTTGTTGGAAGTGCAAGCACGAGACTTGTCGACGGATTTCATTCAATCCGGACTGGAAGTCTTCGATGCTCTTATTGGTAAGCGTGGGTCGCCTACCTAATAAGACTGACAGCCATTGAATCAGATCCTCGCATGAGGTCCAAGTTGCCTGCTCGTTGAGAACTTCCATCCACTGGAGATTTGCGGACATAGAGTGATTAGTGCCCCGCGGCTGTTGACTACAACGTTGCGGCGTGGTAACGTTACAACGTGTTATCGTGATAACGTTACAACGACGGTGCGTTGTAGTCAATATAAACCGCCTGCGAAGTGATTGCAAGAACCTGTAGTCACTTGTTGCTGGGCTTAGTCGCCCTGATGTTGAAGTGTTCAGCTTGCCTGTTCTGGCATGCCGCATCGACTCGCGAGAAATTCGGAGAGCTTATGGAAAAGTTGCGTACAGAAAGAGACAGTAAGCCTATAAAAGCGTCCAAAATGCTGCTGACTGAGAATCCAATTCTTCGAGGCTCGCTAGTAAAGGCAATCTGGGACATGTCGTGGCCCTTGTTGGCGACGTATCTCCTTTCCTCTTGCATCGGTCTTACCGATACTTATCTCGCTGGGTTTATCGGCGGACCGGCGCAGGCGGCTCTGGGAATTGGCGAGCAAGCTATATTTTTGGCGGTCGTACTAGGAACTGGTCTAGCCATTGGCGCTGTCGCTTGCATCGCTCGTAGCTTTGGTGCCGGTGATCTCGCCGCATCGCGTAGGTATGCCGAACACAGTCTACTTGCCAGTGCCATCATCGGATTACTTGCAGCTATTTGTGGTGTTCTCTTTGCCGAGCCCTTGTTCGTTTCGTTCGGAGCCGGAAAGGAGGTGGTCCGACAGGGAGTCGGATACCTGCAACTGTGTTCGCTGGGCAATTTCCCGTATGTGATTGCGACTTGCCTGACTGGGGTCTTTCGAGCGGTCGGTGCGCCGAGATA
>CAZSNX010000166.1:0-8756 GCA_964607945.1 uncultured Candidatus Obscuribacterales bacterium | reverse complement strand
TCTGCAAGGCACGACTGCCATTATATCCCTGCTTTGCCTCCGCAACCGGCCGGTCTGGCTGGACAAACATCGGCCACTCCTAAGGCAATGGTCTTGTTCGCACAGTTTCCAGCGGCAATGTGAGAGCTTCTTGCAGTATCTGTTGTCTTTGCGGAGCGGTTTGCAAAAAGACCTTTTCCAGCGCCGCTGCGAATCCAGGCGAGAATTCCGCAAATCCTAGCGCTCGGCAGGTACGATTTGCAGCCGCGCGGCAGAGCACAACCACATCCCCGAAATCTTCATAGGAATGCATCACCGCCAGTGCAGGCGGCTCCGCTATCAAATGATCGCTGGCGCTGAAGGCCAATCTCAAGAAAGTCAGCAACCAAGGTGGAGAATTGTCTCCACCTTGGTCCATTGCTTCCAGATGCAGCCAAATACACAACACTTCCTTCACCCCTGCAGCATACTCTTCATCGCTGTAAGCTTTTAGCGCTAAATTGCGCACCGTATTGTTGGGAAGATTCGGCGCCGCTTGCCGCAATGCCATCAAACATTCATAGAGAGCATCAGAAACCGCTACCCCCATCCAACAAGCATAAAAATTCAGGCGTTCGTTCCACTCTTCCTTCGTTGCCGGACGATGTTCCGGACGCGCTTGAAAGAGACCGGGCGGCAGCTCCTCGCCTCTGGTCTCATGCATGCCGGCTCCTCCTTTTTTGCCTTCTCGGCTTCTTATGTAGATAGTACCTTAAGCACTCACTGGTTGGTGGCAACCGATTTAGCTCAAGGGATAAGAGATAATCTGCTCCAGCGGCATCACAAGCGATTCCTGCAAAATCGCTTGGCGGGTCTGGCTGGTTTGCGACAGCAGCGGCGCAAGCTGTGGAGCGAAACTCGAAGCGGCTTCACCAAAACCAAGCGCACGGCAGGCTTTCGTGGCTGCCTCTCTGACCAGCGCCTCTTCGTTTGTACAGTTGCCGTAGCTGTTCAAGACAGTCATCGCGCGCGGATGCGGGATCAAGATATCGGTAGCACCGAAAGCCAGGCGCAAAAATGCCAGCAACCAATCAGGCATCGAATCACCGCCCTGATCCATCGCTTCCATGTGCAGCCAGATGCACAAGAGCTCCTTGACTGCATTGGTGTATTCTTCATCATTGAAGGCCTTGAGCGCTGTTTGTTGCACGTTCGGGTCTTGATACTGATAGGCCTTTCGCCTGAGATCCAGCAAGTTTTCCATCAACAAATCAGAAACCGAAACACCTAGCCGGGAAACATAAAAATGCAGCCGTTTGTACTTTTCCTGTTTACTCTTCGGACAATGTTCGGGCCGTACACGAAAGAGCCCGGCTGGCATTTGATCAGTCTTGACTTTGGTCATGGCAGGCCCCTGACTAACGACAGCCGCCGGTACGAACAGCACCGGAGATGATTACATTGTATCTGACGACAAGAAACGAAAGCAGTGTCCCGGTCGCACACCGCTAACCGAATGTTGTCCGGGTGCCGGAGGCAACTCTAGACGAGCGGAGCAGAGCCGACTAAAAGCTTGACCTCTTGCAGTTTTTCAATCATCTCGAGAAATTGCACAACACATTGCTGCGGGTCTACGCCTTGCGAAGTCATTACGGCCAGTGCGATTAGATCTTTGTAGGCGGTTGGTTTTTCCTGCGCGGCTTCGATTACTCTGGCGGCCATTTGACCGAGCTCGAAGAACCGGCAGCCATGCGACTCCGGCTCGCGATAGACGGCAACTTGAATGGGCTTCGGTTGAACATCTTTAGGCAGGCAGCAATCACTTTCGAGATGTTCAACTATCTCGGTGATTGGATACTTGTACCGCCGAAGGGCCAAAACCGGATTGACCACCGGTCTCAATCGCTCGAACTGTTCCGACTCGGTCAGCGGTTCAAACGGAAATGTCTTGATCAGTCCGGGATGTTCGAGCATTTCCAACTCCAACCATTCGTAATCTGCCAACTCGGCAATGAACGGATACTTTCGCATATAGCGCAAGCCGAACTTGAGTAAGTACTCCGGGAACCTTTCGGCGGCCCGATTCAAGTTGTAGTGGCTCGGAGGGCACTTCTCGAGATAATTGTTGACCTCTTCGGACCAACGCTGGCCGATCAGCTTTGCGCAGCCAGGAAAGACATTCTCCATCAAATCTTGATGGCCGATATTGAGCAGTTCGGCGTACAACCGCACTCCTTCCCTGTCTACCTGTTCGAGCAGATCGCGCGGCAAAAGTCCGTCCGGCTTGGCGCGATCGCGTTTCTTGCCGGTGCTCTCGCTAAAGATCAGCTGCTCGCGCGCCTGCCGATTCATCCAGAGCGTTGCAAGTGTCTTTTCAATGTCACGCAGACAATGAGCGGGCATACGCTGCCTCCCCTTCGAGCTTGCCTTTCGCCAACGCAGGCTGCGTTTGTCCGGCAACAGTGCGCAATTGCTCAACCTCCGACAAAAGCTCGGCGAACTCAGGGAAGTTCTGATCGCGCTCGAGCATCACAGCCTTAACCTCAGTGCGTGCCAGCACATAAGATAACAACTCGAAAACCGGCTCTATCACCGGAGAACCGTGCGTATCGATAATGAAATCTCGAACCTTCTTATGTCCGGCGACGTGGATTTGAACTGTTCTGTCTAAAGGAATCTCATCGATGAACTTGTAGGGATCGTACTTGTGATTGATTGCGTTCACATAGACATTGTTGACATCGAGCAGAAAGCCGCAATCGGCTGCTTCGGCTACCTCACTGAAGAACTGAGCTTCAGTGAGCTCACAGCCGGGAGCATGCATATAGAACGAAATATTTTCAAGCAGGAATGGCCTAGCTACGTAATCCTGCACGCGCTTGATGCGATCGGCTACGTGCTTCACAGCCTCTTTGCTAAACGGCATGGGCAGCAGGTCGTGCATATATACGCCGCCAACACTACTGAAACACAGATGATCGCTCCACCAGGGAGCATTAGCTGAATCCAATAGCGCTTTGAGCTCCTTGAGGTAATCCAAGTTGAGCTCGTCGGTACTTCCAATTGAAAGATTCAAACCATGCGAGATAAGGGGAAAGCGCTCGCAAGCCTGGTCGAGCAGGTCACGAGCCCTTCCCCCGATTCCCATGTAGTTTTCAGGAGCAATTTCAACGAAATCAATGCGATCCGAACTTTCGAAAGTGTCGTCCGACAGGTCTCTTCTCAGACCTAGCCCGATGCCTAGAACGGGCAGCTCTTTCTTTATATTCAAGAACTCTGTCGGCATACTACCTTCTATTCGAGCAACACTGACCGGTTGAAAGTATCAGTCCTTACTTGCTTTCTTCTTTGCTCTTGCAGGAGCCTTCTTTGCCTTTGCAGGAGCCTTCCTTGCCTTTGCAGGAGCCTTCTTTACCCTTGCAGGAGCCTTCCTTGCCCTTGCAGGACTTTTCTTTGCCCTTGCAGGATTTTTCTTTGGACTTCTTCTCTTTCTTCTCTTTCTTCTCTACCTTCTTCTCTTCTTTCTTTTCTTCTTTCTTTTCTTCGGTCTTGGTTTCGTCAGCCAACTTGATCTGCGAAGGTGAGTTCTTTTCGGACACGCCGAACTGTCCTGGATCAGCAGCCTTGGCTGCGCCGGTCAGGCCAAGTCCGAAAGCTGCCACGAGAGCAGCAGCGAGTTGAATCTTCGAAATTGATTGCATATGTTAACTCCTAGCATGTTCAGGACTTTTCAATTTAGCCCCCCGGCAGACCGACATTTGTCATCCCACCAAGAGCTAATCAAAGGAACATGCTAGAAGACATTTATTAAAAGCGAGGACTGGCAAGGTAATTAGTTTGTAAAATCTAAATGATCTGCTTGGACCGTACCTTACCGGCTGCAACATCGCTTTACTTAACTCCTTCAACTAACGAAGCTACCGAGTCCAGCCCCAACAATATCGGACACTTACCCATTCCTCCTAATTATAATGATGCTGCTTGGCCACCCGGCAACAATTTGTTCCCCTTCAGACCAAATTGTTGCTTTTTTCTTTCTTAAGCGGATGCTGCCACTTTCCGTCTGGATAGACTAGTGCCGAAAGTACTTTACTTACATGGATTCGCCTCCGGTCCATCATCGACTAAGGCGAAGTTCTTTCAATCACACTTGAGCAAGATCGGGGTTGAAACTTTGCTACCGGATCTCAACGGTCGTGATTTTGCACAGCTCACATTGAGCAGTCAGTTAGAACTCATCGCACAGACGATCGAAAAGAATGTGGACGACATCCCGTCGGTAGTAATCGGGTCAAGCATGGGTGGATTGTTAGCGACACTTTGCGCTCAGCGATATAGATTCATAAGAGCTCTCATCTTGCTCGCGCCTGGGTTTGGGTTGTCGCGCCGCTGGCTGGAGCTGCTTGGTAATGAAGGATTGCAAGCCTGGGAAGCCAATGGTTTCACCGAAGTTTTCCACTACGGATTCAATTGCAACTTGAAACTCAATTACAGCTTTATTACTGATGCTCAAACGTATTCGACAGACAACTTGTTGATCTCAATTCCCACTCTCGTCTTCCACGGACAAGCCGACAACACTGTACCGGTTACCGAAAGCATCACTTTTAGCAAAGCCAATCTTGGGACAGTAACACTGCGGATTCTCGATTCGGATCATTCATTGATTGATCAATTGGACAAAATCTGGCAAGAGACACTCAGTTTCCTATCTTCTTTGACCCTGATACCGGAAACGCCAGCAGCAGGCGCTCCTGAGCGATAGAAACATAGGCTACCCCAAACAAGAATATACGGACGCTTAACACCTGATCATCATCGGTCGGCGGAAGATGGTAACAGGCAAAGGGCGCAACTAAACTTACGACTCGATCTTCGAGCCGCACTATTGCCTGCGGAGACCCCTTCCTGGCGAGATTGAATATAATGAGACTCGGACGAATTACGGAAGAAACCATCAGAGATGCGAAGTGGGCCGACAGACAATATGAGCTTGCATACGACTATTATTTCGGTGGCGACTGGCTGTCTGCCGAACAGCTGCTCAGAGAAGCGATTGAAGTTAGCCCATTTGACAGCCGCTATCGTCTTCTCCTGGCCCAGGTGTATTGTGCACGAGGCTGGCTGAGTATGTCATTTTCAGAGCTAGAGAGTTTGAAAAACCTCGAGCCCGACAACAGCAGCGCAAAATCGCTGGAGCAACACCTCAAGAACAAGATGCGTGAACGCAACGCTACTCCCCGCAAGCGCAATGCAAGAGCGAGGGGTTGGCGATCTTTTCTGAACTTTCAACTATCATGGTTCAACTAAACCCGCATGATATCCAGCTTTACCATTAGCTGCTGATACCATTGGTGATACCGCTTTCCCCCGCCCATCCCGCGCTATCAGGGACGCAATTCGTTGCGTCCCTGCTGCGTGCATAAATCAACCTTGCTGGAAAAAAGAGACCCCGAACCGAAGTCCGGGGTCTCTGGTTGGATTGATCGGAGGACGATTTGCGGGATTACATCCCTTCTCCGCCGGCGGCCGGAGCTACAGCTGCTTTTTTAGCCGCTGTTTTCCGCTTCGCTGGACGCTTCTTGCTGGCAGCTTTTTTCGGAGCTACCTTCTTAGCTGTACGCTTCGCTGTCGTTTTCTTGGCAGCAGCTTTTTTCGGTGCAGCTTTCCGTTTCGGTTTCGCCGTTGTCTTTTTGACAGCTGCTTTCTTAGGTGCAACTTTCTTAGTGGTACGCTTAGCAGCAGCTTTTTTAGGAGCAGCTTTCTTTACCGTACGTTTTGCTGTTGTTTTCTTGGCAGCAGCTTTTTTCGGTGCAGCTTTGCGCTTTGTTGTCTTTTTGGCAGCGGCTTTTTTCGGAGCTGCCTTTTTGGCGGTTGTCTTTTTGGCAGTTGCCTTTTTAGTAGTTGCCTTTTTGGCGGTTGCTTTCTTAGCAGCCGGCTTCTTGGCAGTTTTCTTTTTGGCAGCTCCCGCTTTACGGGTAGTCTTCTTAGCGGCCTTCTTCGGTTTGGCGGCCGTTTCAGCTCCAGTTACCTCATCAGCTCCGGCCGGCGCTGGCGAAACCTTCGAGCGCTTAGCCGTAGCTTTTTTTCGTTTTTTCAGGGCCATTTCATTTCCTCCAGTAAGCTTGGTTGCACAGGAACAAAACTCAGGAAACTGTTCGAGTATTCCTGGAGATTGAGAACTCACTCTTGTTGGAACGAGACCTATGCCACCATTTCTAGTGAGAGACCTCTTTGTTGGTTACTCTCGATTGAACACACCACACACAACATACGATACTTGTAAACGGAATAAATTGCAAGAGATGCTCTGGAAGATCCCCACTAGCATTTCCTCATTCCGCTTTTGAGTCGACATCAAACCGCATCTTCAAACCTGGCTTCATAGGCTGATTTCACGCATACAATTCGTTGTGATTTTTAGTCGTATATATACCTTTCTACGTGAACAACAATCAAGAAATTTTTTTTTGCATACAGTTTGAAATTGTTGTTCGACTTTCCGGCCGACACAAATATCGAGCCGGCGGTTCGAACCTTTGCGCACAAGTACATTTTTCAACCAGAACCCTTATACCATCAGCATTTCAGCGCACACATTTCAATCGATATTGCGTCTCGGGCCGGTCCCAGGAGATCGTCGGACGAAATGCATTTCGGACTGTCTGAATTGGAGTTCAAAATTCGGATGCGATCGAATCCTACAACCCCAATCTCGGAATCGATCGCATATATCGCACACAAACGAATTTCATGGCGAAAGACGAGTTGCTATGCGCCTTTCGCTTAGTCTTTGCGCTCTGATCCTAGAGCCGCGTGCCAGCGAAACCAAAAGCCGACCGAAAGGATTCGTTCTGGATTTCTTTCAATTCATGGAAGTCGATGACATCATGATCGATCAGCCGTTCATACTCACCGGGCAAAGTACACGGCGCGGGATTTCGACCGGGATTGTCGGTGCAAATGGCGATTGCGACTCCGGCTTCTCGACAGCGAGTAAATACCGTTCGCAATTCGCTGATATCTTTCAGCACCCCGGTCTGTCGATAGCTGGTCGGACAAACTTCCAGGGTGATCTGTCGTTTAGCTAATTCCTTCAACCACTCCGGCCTGATCAAAGGAATATGGATGCCGTGTCCGATCCTGTCCAAGACCGGAAAGTAGTCGTTGTGCACATTGTCGATTCCGGTTTCCCCCAGATGCGCAGTCGTCTTCAAACCGGAGGATCTGGCCTTTGCAAAAAGCTTCACCCACGTCTGATAGTTCTCCGGATCAATCTCCGGGCCAGCGATATCCAATCCGACAACCGGTCCAAGACTCTCTCGAGCTACTCTCAAAATTGCCTCATTTATATTCTTGGGCAACCGGCGATCCAGGCAGATGATCTGTTTGACGGTGATTGGATAGTCCGCCGGTCTGAGATTCGCAGAGATCATCTCGACGATTTTCTCCATCTGCTCGATGCGTTGATTGACCGGCAGCTTGTGATCGGTTCGAAAGTACGGATTGTATCTAAGTTCCATATACTGCAAATTTTCGAAGGTATACGCTCCGCGGCACAAGCGCAGGATAAAGTATGGAAGATGCTCCAAACTCTGCAGTTCCTCAACAAGCGTGTGAATTTTGACGAACTCCTCGAGCGTCCGGCACGGACGGGTGAACCAGTTGTAGAAACCCTCGTAGTCAGGGAAATAATTGAGCACGGGATGCTCGTGTCTTTGCAAGAATTTGTAGATGATGCGAGGGTGAATCGCTCCACCGAGATGTCGGTGTAGATCTGCATATAGAGCCATCTATCGGTTTCCTTTTCTAAATGCCATCTTCGAATTCGAGACAGCAGTGCTTGAGCACAAGGGGAACGACCGTCTGAAGCCACTTTCGCTGGTATCACTTTGCTGTCGGCCAGCGATCATCAAGCAGCTTGGAGCAGATTCGAAGTAAATCAGATCGCGCAGACTGGAACTTTTACTTGGATAGCGTTTGACAATACTTTCCATTACAGCCGGAAGTCTCAGATCGGTATCCTAACCAACTTAGTTTTACCCGCTCGATTACAATTATCCAGTCAACAAAACAGCCTGGACAAGTTTCAGGCGCCTGCGTCCGATAATTACGGAAGGCACCGCCAGCCGATCTTTATCGGGCACTTTCATGACAAGTACGGGCTCTACGGTTACTATATATAAGGAAGCTGCTTGAAAACCGGCAGCGTTGTCACATCGTGAGATTGCAAACCATCAGAAAATCCGTTCGAGACTCCATGACCAGGAAATTTGCCAATAAGTCGCAATCGCCGTGCGGATTGTTCCGCAAAATTCTCCGGCAAGCAGTGCTGTTATTCCTGTTGATACTTTTTTCGGCAACAAGTACAGACGCACAATCGCAAGATCCTTACGTTGTTTTGAATACTTCAAAAGGCACGATTGTAATGCGCATATACACCGGAATGGCTCCGCGCACTGCCTCCAATTTTCTCGATCTCGTCAGCCGTGGCTTTTACAACGGATTGTCTTTTCATCGAGTAGAAAATTGGGTTATTCAAGGCGGCGACCCAAACGGCAACGGCACGGGACTTTTTGTCGATCCCGAGACGGGGCAAGTCAGGTATCTGCCGCTGGAGGCGTCGCCCTACCTGCATCACAATGCACCGGGAGTGGTCGCAATGGCTCATAGCCGAAGCCCAAATTCCGGGAGCTGCCAGTTCTATATTACGAAAAAGGCCTCACCGGCTCTCGATGGAAGCTATTCCATTTTCGGAGGCGTAGTCAGAGGAATGGATGTGGTCTACAACATCCAGA
>CAZSNX010000165.1:1629-8770 GCA_964607945.1 uncultured Candidatus Obscuribacterales bacterium | reverse complement strand
CTTCATTGTCGGGCTCGGAATCAGATTCGGTCCATCTTTGCGCTGCACTTCGCAGTATACGGTACCGTCCTTAGAGTCCACCAAATACTTGAAACCTTCCAACTCAAAGCTACGCAACCGCTCTCTTGGCGGCGGCGTATTGGGCTCTACAATTGGCAGATTCATATTCTCAGGACGGTTGACAATCATCATACCTGGCTCAGCATGAATAATTGTATGGTCCTTGCCTTGATATTTAATTCTGGAGTTGTCGCCCGAATCTCGCTCGAAATCGAATCGCCCCGCCGGTGGTGATTTCACCACGGCACTGTCCTTGGTCGCATCAGCGCGAGTCGGCTCGAGCGCTTTGGCTGCAGCCGATTGGTCACCGTCGGCAATGGACTCGCTCGGACGCCTAAGGATCACCGTACTCGACGAGCTGTCTTTGCCGGTAATATTAGCTAGGTTCGGCTGCAATTCGAAGGCGACTTGCCGCCCTTCGGCAACGATCGTTCCCGGTGTATAAAGCGAGACGACTTTACCGTTTTCATCGACAAATCTGGCACGATAGACATTTTCACCGTGCACCACATACGGTTGCCCCCCGATGACAACTGACTTGCCTTCTTCTGCAATTTTTGCAATCAGCGGATTTGACTCAGGTCTACCAACTATTTTTTCATTACCTCCCGGCGAACCTAGCGCGTGAGGTCTGCTCACAATTTCGATTTCAGCGCCATCTTCTGCCTTAACAGTGAATACTCCTCCATCCTTCAATGCTTGCCGTTGTAGAGTTCGCTGAGCAATCTTGTCTTCGACCTCAGGGGAGAATCGATCGCCAGTTTTAGCATTACTACCGGATGACACTTCATCTGGTGTTACCACGGCAGTCTTTGGCACAGAGTCGGAAGTGCCCGAACTTTCAGCGGTAGCGCCACCAGCTAAATGCTCATTTGCAGAATCCTTGGCCGACGACTGATCCGCCTTGCTCGCCGCCTGACCTGAGGCTGCCTCATCTTTACCGGTCGCTGGTGCGCTCATATCATTGCTTGCACCACTGGAACTACTTTCCGCTGCCTTGCTCGTAGCACCGGATACTTGGTCGCCACTGCCACCAGTGCGTTCGCTATGACCTGGTTGAATCAGTCTCCCGGAGTCATCCCGTTTAATATCAAGCGCTCGCTCGGCGGCAGAATGTGCAGGAGCCATGGCCAGAGTAAGCATCGGCGCTGTCAGCATCGCTTGAAGTCCGGCTTCATTGACAGTAGTAGCGATTCTGGCAAAGCTCATGTTGGCTTCGATCATGTCGCTCGGCACATCTTCAGGAGCCACGCCTAACTTAGCCGCCAACTCAATTGCCACCCTCGAATGTTCCTGGTCATAGCCCTGCGCTATCGCTCCCAGTGCAGCATTCGAATAGGCGTTAACACTGTCGCTCATGGCCCGCGACGCCAATCCAACCTCGTTTAGCCCCATCGTCTTAGCGATGGTGCCGCTCTCCAGACCGAATCTTTTGTCAAGTCCTGAGCTTTCAAGCACTTTCCCGGGAGCAGTGGTCAATCTTTCAGCGAACTGCTGAGTACCAAACATGAACAGGGTACCGAGAGCAATGTTGCTGACATTGACATGATCCCAGGCATGTTCCTGGTCCCGTTCCCGGAGAGCTCCCGAGATGCTGAACGCCGTGGTTTGAACGGCTGAATCGCCCAGGCGCGCGCTGTAGTAAAGGGCATTCATGGTAGCCGGATTGACACCATTTTGGACCATCTTCCCGACCAAGCTGTTGACCACCGCTAACTCTTCAGCATTCAAGACGCGTCCGGCCTTTTGCAGAGCAAGCAAATGATTTATCTGTTCGACCTGTTTAAGATTACCGAGAGCGCGCCCGAACGAAGATCCGAAGCCCATCGCCGATCCTTCAACAAATCCTCCGGTAAAATTGCGATATCCGTCGCTGGTCTCAGAGGCCCTTCCAATGGTCGAGATAGATCCACCGAGCACTCCGCTGCTGCCAATCTCCAGGGCATAGCCGCTCACTGCAGTAAGCCGACCGGTGTTGACCAACCCTGAAATGATCGATCCAACTCCGGCAGTTGCAACTGTTGTGGCAGCCATGACGATCGAATCATTTGCAAGTTTCTGCTGCTGAATGCCGTCGAGTGCAAGATCGTAACTCGTTTTGCCGCTCCAGCCGAGATTATCCATTAGCATCTCGGTATATTTGAACGATTCATCCAGCTTGTTATTGTAGAAATCGTTGCGGTCGAAGCCTTTTTTGAAGAGATCATCGATCTCGTTCGAGAGATACTTTTCGCTCTTGGCAATATTTTTCTCGAAGTCTTTGAGTATGCCTTCTCTGTCGCCCAGGATCGATGAATCGCTTGCTCCGATTCCAAGCGCACCATTGAGATAAGGCCGCTCTTCGAAGTACTTGATGTTTCCTTTCAGCGCCTGCAGATGAGCCTGAGACGCCTCATTCAGAAGTTGATCTGCTTCGACCAGTCCACCGCCTCGAAATCCTTTTCCTGCTTCGTAGTGACCTGGTCCCATTCCTAGAATTCGATGCTCTCTCGCATCACCTGGCAAAGTAAAGTTCATCAACACGCGTTCAACGCCGGCAAGACTAATGGGAGATCTCCCGTTGAGCTCGAGCGTGTACTTGTCCGTTAGATGACCGATTGGCTCCTTTTCTCTAACTTCCTTGCCGTTCTCATAATGAGTTCTGTAAACCAAGCAATTTTGCTTGCCGTCACCAGCCAGGGCAAAGGTTTCATTTCCAACTCGGAGATGGCCCTTTATTGCTCCGAGATTCTTTTCATTGAGCTCGGGTATCTCAATTCTTGGAGGTTTGTTATTGGCCGCTGGATGGTCCTTGTAAGCCTCGGCCCTCACGCTGTCGCTTGGCGGTCGCATCAAGAGCTCAAGATCTTTCGTACTGTTGACGCCATTCTTGATGATTGCATCCAACTGCTCGTTGTACAAACGCCTGAGTTCTTTAGTCTGCCCGACAGCCGACTCACTTGTAACTGTATGATTTCGATCGTTGAAGTGTTCTGCGTAGCGAACTTCCGCAGACGCTCTGGCCTTTAAGTCATCAATGCTAACGACGCCACCGTTTGTTCCGAGAGAGACCCAGTCAACTTTGCGCGTGCTACCGCCGGCGCCGGGATACTCCATATGCCAAACGGAACCGGCAAGATCTTTCATGCCGACTTCCCGCCCCTGAAATGAAATGTGTCCCTTATAATCAACAATCTTCCCAACCGGCTTGCCATCATCGCCGATTATCTCGCCATTACTGATCTTGAACGTGCGGTGGCCGGGTGGATTGGTGCTCATATCAGCAAGCCGGACAGTCCCGTTTACTCTTGACGGATCTCTTGGAAGGTCTTCTAATCTACGATTGTTATCGTCGAGTCGCTGTTTCTCCCGCAGCAGCGGGTCGCCGATGCTTGCCGCCTTTTCATGCGACTCCTTGTAGCCGAGTCTGTTAACTTCGAGGTCAGTTACACTGCCGGTAGCCAGAATGTCATCAAGACGATTATTCAGATTGTCGTGAGAACCTTTTGCCGAGCTATAAAGACTGTTCTCGGCGTCATCGTCGGTATGAAGATCGAAATGCTTAGTAATGCCCCAATGCGAATGCCATTCATTGTAACGTGCTTCGGCAGCCCGAAAGGACTTTTCTTCCAGGTCGCGAACGTGTTGAATATTGACCAGTCCGCCTGCGCCTTCAGTTCCAGATTGCGGACCGATTGCAATGCCCTGAAGCGTGATATCACGCCGTTGTCCCAATAGCTGCAAATCAAAGACAGCATTGGTGAAGTCTCGCAACGGACGTTCCTGTCCAGGTGGATTTGAGTTCATCAAGATGATCGAGCCGCCTTCCATCTCGCCACTCGCAGATGTTTTCGGCGACTTCAAAATACCCACTTGTTCGTGAGTTCTCTTGTCGAGAATCATACCGTTCCATACTTGATACTCGACAGCCTGGCCGGTCTTTTCGTCCGGGAAATAGATCTTCCCATTGGCACTGTCAGTGTCTGATGTAAATACCCGAGGGAGTCCATATTGCAGACCTTCGAACCGAGTCCCTTCCGGCATCAAACTGTTAAAATCGGTGGCCGGTGGTTTGCCACCATCGAAAGCAACCTGACCTTTGGCATTGAAGTAAGCATAATACTTTCCATCTTTATCAAAGATCAGATCGTTGATGACCGTGTACATCTCCTTACCGTCCGGACCTATGATCAGCCCCTGCCACTTGTAAGCTTCTGCATCCGAGGCGATGTTCATACTTTGTCGATCTGAGGTGGTGCCGCGGAAATAGGCACCCTCGATATATTTACTTATGTTGAATGACTTTCCGTTTGCCTCGACATCACCGTTATTGTCGATGGTGCCTATCAATTTGCCGTCCTTGTCCTTAAGTAATCCATTTTCGACTTTGGCGTGTTGAACCCGATCTCCCTCTTTCCAGTAAAGGTCGCCTGAAGGACCAGTCATCTCCTTTGCCGGCTGACCTTCTGCAACATCTCTACCCTCACCGCGATCTTGCTGCGCAGGTACTGCCGCCGCTCGTATATGCTGAATCTCAGCGGCAATCACTTGCTTCACCTGCTCAGCATTGGCAGATGGTATGTCCTGTCCATACTTGAGCACACTTTGAACTATGCCGTCTTTGTCAATCGCTTTGTAGCTATCCTTACCTTCGGTGCGCTCAAAGTCTGTCACATTGCCGGACTTATCGAATGTAACCTTTTGAGTATTGCCTCCGGCGATCGATTGCTCCAATTCGATCGCACCGGTATCTGCATGTAGGGTCTTAAGGACTGAAAATGCGGCTTTACTATTGTCCGGGCTCTTGTATGTGTCGTGCCTCTCGGTAATTGTATTGCGTGCCCGATCCTCGCTAAATGAGACATGCTCACGCGCCTGTGCTCTACCTTCCTTCGCATCGTCTTTACTGCCGTAGTAGTACCTGTCGGTGACATTGCCTGACTGATCGCGCACCTCACTGATTGCGCTCTTTACCTGCTCTGCATTTGCAGCCGGCTTTCCGTCGGCAGCAAGATAGGTGTAACTAACGGACGAAAGTACCTTGGTTCCGTCTTTCTGAGCCTGGACATTGCTGTCCTGCAATTGAAGCCCACTCTCACTGAATGTTGCCACACGGATCTTTCCATCCGGCGAGAAGGTGCTATCAATTCTTGCAACACCAGCTTCGGCGGCTGGAAGTTTAACCTGCTGCTTTACCTCTCCGGTACGCAAATCAACACTCAAGTTATCCTTTCCGCTGGCCATCTCCTGCCCGTTCTTATCAACGACAGAGAAAGACCTTGGTGTTTCTGCTTTACCTTCGTAGGAAAGTTTAAGCGTACAGCCATCCTTCGAAATCTCTATCGGTCTACCGGCATCGTCGAATTTGAAGCTAACCTTGGTACGGGTATCCGTGTACTCATTAATTTTGGCGGCAGCGCGCTCGCTCGCAGTCATCTGCTCCGGACTCTTTATTGGCTTTCCAGCCGCATCGGTCCCGGATGGAGCTCCTTTGACAATAACCTTTGAGTCGTCGTGAATTTCCAGTCGACCGAAATTGTTAGTAGCCGGGCCAGTCGGTCTACCGTCAGTGTTTTTCTGGTAGTCCCGCGACTCGTGCGCACGCTTGACCAGATCCTTCATGAACTGCTGTGCTTCGGTCGCGTCGTTGCCAGCTGTTTTCTCGTCGGCGACCTTACCTACTTCCGATTCCAATTTGTTCAATTCGTTGTCTGGTACGCTCATGATTCCTTATCACCAGTCAGCTTCGCTCTAATTCGAGTTCGACTCGCCGAGATTAATCTAGAACTCCGGTCCAGAGGCAGCGACCCTCGTGACATCCAACTGCCGAGAACGACCACTCCACGGCATTTCCCAAATACTAAACTGCCGATGTCCTTCTGGCTGCCCGCCGGCCTTGAGTTATATACCCTTGGCGGCTTAGCATCAATCCGAGGACATCGGACAGCTTAGCTCTTGAATTTAAAAGTTTTTGAAAAGGGCGGACCTCACAATTTATGCGACTTGAGGATGGCTTAGATTGTCGGCTCTATTGTGGCCATTCCACCGGATCATCACTTCTTATGCCGTCCTCGAACGTATCGATATTCAATGAGTCTGCTTTTGCCTGAATGCAAATGAAGATGAGGTCTTCATTAGAGTTGTTTCGAAGCGTTCGACTACCGTTAGTGTTTATTCGCACGATAGCGCCCTCCTCCAACCTGAACACTTGCCCGTCTATTTGCATTTGTCCCTGACCTTTGAGAATGATGTAACATTCTTCGTTTTCACGATGCTGGTGATAAAACGGGACGCCGGCTCCAGCTGGCAATTTGTTCATGGAGATCTGCATGCCGGTTAAAT
Organism: uncultured Candidatus Obscuribacterales bacterium; assembly: GCA_964607945.1. Classification (GTDB taxonomy): domain Bacteria; phylum Cyanobacteriota; class Vampirovibrionia; order Obscuribacterales; family Obscuribacteraceae; genus JAGVKB01. The sequence goes on along the minus strand of CAZSNX010000165.1, from coordinate 2,389 downwards.
CGAGCAACTCCTTTATGAACAGTTTGCCTCTGACAGTGCGGTTCAGTTTAGGAACATCCAACTTGAACGAATCGAGTTGTTGCAATGGTCCTGTGTAAATCGCAGTAAAATTTTGCCCCTTGATCGTCTCTACATCTGCTTCTTGGTTAACTGGCATAAGCACCTCCATATGATTTGCAATGACGGCACAAAGTCCTGCCGCCAGCTCAATCGACGATCGAACCTCTCTCTGGCGGCTAGACACTGTCAAACTGAAGCCGGCAAGAGCGCTAAGCCCTTGACTCACATTTATGTACCAACCAGTATATAATAGATCAACATTATTGTGAGTTCAAGAGTTTTGTACCGAGTGGTAAAGAAATATGGGAAAAGGGCGCCCAAGACAATTTGACAAGGACGAAGCACTCGATAAGGCGATGCTTGTCTTCTGGGGTAAGGGTTATCGCGGTACATCTCTGGATGACCTCACGGAGGCAATGGACATAAATCGGCCAAGCCTCTATTCGGCTTTCACAGATAAAGAACAGTTGTTTTTGTCGGTAATAGATCGCTACCGGACTAAGTTCTTAGCCAAACCGACCCAACTATTTATGGCTGCCCCCACCCTCTCGGAAGGTCTGCCAAAGTTCTTTCAAGCAATGGGAGATGTCATCATAAATGACGAAACACCTCCCGGATGTATGATTGCCTGTCTGCTAACTGACGATTGCTGCGACTCGGAAACAATTAGGTCCAAACTCACGAGTTGCATTGAACTCGC
>CAZSNX010000165.1:0-1619 GCA_964607945.1 uncultured Candidatus Obscuribacterales bacterium | reverse complement strand
CTTTCGAGAAGCGTTCGAGTTGCACAAAACGGAACTAACAGCCGGCGTAACTCCTGCCAATGCCGCAAGGCTATTGACCACCGCATTGCACGGAATGGCTATCCGGGCTCGAGCAGGTGCAAGCAAGCGTGAACTCTTTCGCATCTCTTCCACATTTGTCGATCTCTTACTTTTTCGAAGAGCGGGCTAAATTGCTCATTCTCTAGTGATAAGAGTAAGGAAAGCTCCAACCGAGATCTACAAATGCTTCGCGCAATTCCACCCGGCTTCGATAGCAGTAATTGAGCGCGATAACCGCCTGTTCGTGCCTGATTCGCCCGCCCAACATCAGTTTCAAGCAGGAAAATGCTTATTCTTGCAAGAGCTTATCCACTTTGCCTGAAGACCGTAAGATATCCAATTCCCCACCACGCTTCACTTTCAACTTCGTAGCGGCTTCAATATCTTCACGACTTACGATTCCGGCTTCATACAACAGCTCGCTGACCAATTTACCCTCCGATGAATCAGAAGCATCCGCGGTGTGAACGGCCTTCTCGTCGGCTGCAGTTCTGTGATATGCACGCCGCATCGCATCAATCGACTGGCTCGGCGTAAGTGACTCCGTTCGCACCATCTCCTGCAACTTCAAGGCAGCGTCCAGCAGTCCGACAGGAATGGCCCCTGACTCCACTAGAAGATGCCCAAGCAGCAAGTTCGGCTTCTCCTTCAACTCTTGAAGCTCGCTCGGACCAATATTGTCAAAAAAACTCGGACGCTCATGTTCCAACTCCGACTCCAATTGGACAGTCTCCTCCGAAACCAAGGAAGAACTGTCGTCGTAAGTATCAGTAAGACTTGATTCGCTGCAGGCTGCTTCAAGAGATACCTCTTCGGCGGCAGGAAATTCAGCTGCCTTAGCTTGGACATTGCCACTGCCGATTCCGGCTTCCTCCGGAATAACCGAAACAACATGCGACACTGACGTTGTAGCATCCGCTGAGCGGATTGCCTCCCTCGACGAGCTATCTTGTTTCTCTTCAACATCGCCTTGCGGCTCAATTTGCTCGCGGGCAGGTGACGCCTCATCTTCAAATGCGGAGTCTTGAGAATATTCACTGCGAGCGGCCGATTGCTCTACACCTTCAGCGAAGGCAGCTAATTTATCTGTGAGACTTACTCTTGGTTCAGGCAGCGGCGCTGCACTCACATACGACTGTGTTCGGCTTGCAGCTCTTTCACCGGGAGTCTTCGGCTGAGATTGAGCCATGAACATGCTCAAAATATCGTGCAGCAAGTATAGGTCCGTATCTCTACAAGTCCAGATCAGACGATAATTGTCGTCCAATGCTTGACAAAGTGTCCAGATGGGAGATTTTTGAGTAGGCTCGAACTCAACTGTGAGCGAATAAGTCTGAAATGTATCCATTAAGAACCAGGGTTGTTCGATGATTCTTCCACTCAATCGCTCAGCTTCTCCAAGCAGCCGGTACAGATCGGACACCTCCGGCATTGCCTGCTGTTCCGGTAGACGAACTCTAAGTCTCTGGGGATCACGACCTGGCCGTAACATTGAATCTGCTCCCATGCTGCCTTGTAGACCTTTATCAGATAAAATATACCCACCGAGCTTGAGAGCC
>CAZSNX010000164.1:3481-8773 GCA_964607945.1 uncultured Candidatus Obscuribacterales bacterium | reverse complement strand
GCGGATAGTCCTGCGCCGCCGCCTCCTCCGACCGATCCACCACAGTCGACGCCACCACCCTCCATAGATAGCAGCTCATCCGAGGTTGACAATCCGCTCGGATTGTCAGAACGAGTCCCTACTGACACGATTCAAGAAACCGCGCCACCAATTAATCCGGATTGTGAGAAATGTTTGGCTCCGATTTCCATGAGCCAACCGAAAGTAGTTCACGAGAAAGCCAGTTCGACTCAGAGAAACGGATTAGCCATGCTCGGCAATTCTATAGCTCGCCCACAAGACATGACTACGTGGATGGTGGCTACCGGAAGGTGCCAGACATTTTTCATTTCGCCTGACGACCACTCCATGGCTATAGCAGAAGGCGGAACAATGGTCACTACCTTGTCAGCCAGTGAGTTGCGCGTAAAAACTGGCAGGATGGCACTTTTTACGCATAAGCGTGTGCACTCGATTAGAACGTCGATTGGCAACGTTGCAGTTCGAGGAGGGGGGACTGTAATTCTCCACGAAACCAGCCAGGGCAATGTGCGGCTGACAAACCTCTCAGGCAATGACGTCAGCCTGGCGCTCAGCGACAATCCGCAGGACAGGCTGTCATTAAATGCCGGTGAAGAGATTCTTGTCGCACACCGGAGCATCGCTGACGAAGAGCTTATTCCGGTTGACGGATCCGCACGGGTTGAAGTGGGTGGAGCGTTGTTTGTTTCCGGCAAGAGCGTTCGAAGGTTTGCAGTAGATCCCAAAGAAGTATTAGCTCGTGACCCACTATTTAAGTGCAAGATCTGCCTGCCGCCAGGCATGAGAAAGCGCCTCGAGCAAATGAAGGAACAGATAGCCCAAACAAACCCTGCTCAAGCCAAGACCAGTTTCATCCAAGAATCTAGACGGTATGTCAGCTTCGACGAGCTGGTGACTTCATTTACACCAGTATCCTTAGTCTCCAGCGCAAACGCGTCTGCATCATCCACGCTCAGTTCGGTGCATTTCGACTCAGCTGTTTTCAAGCATTCCGGGACGACCAATCTCTCCTTCGAGCAAGCTGGAACTGCCAGTTTACTCAACGGACGAACGCTGGTTCATGCTTCCAATCTAACAATTGTGCACAGTGGAGCCGCCGTTATAACCCTTGAGGCAGGAACTATCGCACTGATCGCGCAAGAGGATGGTATCGCAAGCGTTCAAAACCTGTACGAACATCATGCACGTGCCTTGACCGTTCGCGTCGGTAAGCACCTCATCGAGCTTCCGGTCGGACAGGAGGCAATCATTACGGCTGACGCCAGCAACCGGAGACTTACAGACTCGATGAAGCGAGATCGACTGGGGCGGCGCAACGTAAGGACGGTGGAGTTGGGAAACAACCGAGAGATTGCACTTAGTGAGATATCCTTCGTTTCACTGGCGCAAAATATAGAACTGATGCGTGTGCTCATGGCAAGCCAAGATTCGCAGGATCGCGCAATTGCAAGCAAGCTTATCAAGATGTCCGCCTGCATAAATCAAATTTACGCCCGCAAGGGACTGTACAGTCAGGTCGGAGAACGATAGTAGCCATGATGCTATAGCGGATTGACCAATCTCACAGCGCTCAAACGCCTGCATGCAGGTGGATTAATATAGTTTCGGCGAAGCCGAATATGGGTATAAAACACTGTAAGATTCTTAGATCTATTGGTTGTAACGATTGTCGTTTCTTGCTCGGAATGAAACGTTTTCTGCTGAAATGTTCTGTATTCTCGTTAGCTCTATTGACCTCGTTCTCCTTGGTCCCAGAGCCGGCTGCCTGGTCTGTCGAAAGCAATCAACTCGGCAAGTTTGAAGGACCGGTATTGACTGCTGAGATAATTGCCGGTCCGATTGACCTGCACCGGAAATACAAGTCGATGGAAGGTCCATTCGTCAATCAGAGCCTGCGAATCGGTGAGCTTCTGGGCTCCAAGCATGTTGAAGTTCCGGAATCGCTGGTCCACTTCGTTGAAGGGAAAAACGGCGGCCCGGCAATGATGGGAGGCAAGCCTAATCCTGAAGATGCATCCACTGTCGGGCTCAAAGGAATTGTTCCGAGAACCGGCGCCAAAAGAGAACTCTTTTGGTTCAAGGGAATAAAGGTGGATGTTTTCGACGAAAACGATCAGCTCATGCCGACCGCCGAATTCATCTGCCACTTCAACCTGGATGTCGACCCGGCCAGGCGCATCGATCTGTTCCCGACTTCAGAGCGGTCCGGCAATGCCAGATTGGTCTCCTTAACGCAGGGACAGACCGAATTTTTCCTTCCTGAGGGATTTGCAGTTCCAGTAGCCAGCGACGAGGTTTGGACTTTCGGATTTCAGGCGGCCAATCGAACAAGTGATGTTCGCCGGCGCGTCAAGCATCGTTGTACGGTCTACTTCCTCAAGGACTCTCAGCTTACTCAAACCGTCAAGCCGCTACTTTGGTACGTGCCATATTGCAATGTTGTCGTTGACCGTTTCAACCCCGATGATGAGATGCATCACGCCGGGCCTACCTGTCTTCCCAGTCAACCAGGCGTAGTCGCACCCAATCGCGGCAGTCATCTTTCAGTCCACAAAGACTCTGGTGGCAGACGTTTGGCTGGGCACTGGGTGGTTCCGCCGGGCCAGCATGATTACAGCGCACAAATAGTTGAAGAGCGCGACCCGGGCTTTGCCAAGAAGGACAGGAAGATTCATGCCATCTGGACTCATGTGCACCCGCTTTGCACTAGCACCTCATTAGTTGAATGCGACGGCTCATCGCGGCGAAAGGTCTATCAAGCGGAAATTGAAACAAAGGTTCAAGGAGGTCTCGAAATTAAACACATTGAGACGATAACCTCCAAGAAGGGAATTGCCTTATCCGCCGGAAAGCAGTATGCAATCGAAGGAAGTTACAACAACACTACCGGAATCGCTCAAGACAGTATGATTTCCCATGGAATCTTCTTTAGAGACGAAACCTTTAAGAAGCCAGACTGGGTTACAAAACTGGTAGCCGAGGACGCCGCAACCACGTCAAGCCCGTCGCCAGCACAGCTGCCAGCCCATCGCCTCTTCGATCCAGTAGCCGATGGTCCGATCATTGCAGGCAATCGAATCATGGAGATCAAGACATCAGCCGGCAATCTTCATCTCATTTTAGAACCAAGTCTGGCTCCAATACACGCGACCCAACTGCACAAACTGCTGGTTTCAGGAGCTTTTGCCGGTACTTTGGTATTCAATTGCCAACCAGACTACCTGATTCAATTTGGCGATGCCACGTTCAAGGAGCCAAGTCACACTGACATTGTTCCGGCAGTGGAGAAGCTGCTTCGGCGATTGCCGCTCGAAGTCAATAATTCTCCCGATCAACCGCTGCTTCACCAGCGGTGGGCGCTCAGTATGGCCAGAGGAAAGGACTCTGATTCCGCAGTCAGCTCGTTCTGTATTATGCTTAATGGCGCTCCGCACCTTGATGGAAAGTACACGGTGTTCGGGCATATCGTGCCGGACGATGTTACATCCAAAACGATTTCACGCATTGTCAAGGAATGGCCGGAGAGCAAGGCACGAGTCATTAGTGCAAAGGAAATTGGTGCCTACCACCAACTAACTCAAAGATAATCTCTCAACTATGATCAGACCAATTCTATCTTTGCTTGCAGTGTCAGTCATTCTGCTGAGCCCTAATTGTGTTGCGAGTCCGAATAGCAAAGCGCCTTCCGGCAAATCAGAACAAAAGGCATCAGAGCCGATTGAAGGCGAATTCTCCCGTGTGTCCATCGAGACCGACCCGATAGAGGCTGAGTGCGGACCTTCGGGGGCGACACTTAATTGTGCCTTTCGAATATCCGATTTGATAAATAGGCAACCGGTTCGCCTGCCGTCCGACATGTTCAAGCATCACAACAGTCAGAATGCTTCATCTAACCCGGTTTGGGCACCAGCCACTGAGCCGGATCGTTCCAAAGACCCTAGAGAGCTGTACTGGCTTAAACGGCTGAGCATCGAGGCTGTAGACGAGCATGACAAATTGCAGCCAGCAGCAATTGCAGGTACGCTGACCATCGAAGTCGATCCTGACTTCCGCGACAGAATTTTTCCCGAAGGCGAGCGTTGCTTAGAGCGTACACTGGTTAACTTGAAGGATGGGCGGACAGAATTCCTGCTGCCGACCGGATTTGCAATTCCCACTGCCAGCGATGAGCTGTGGAAATTCAATTTCAACATGATCAATCGTTCTGACAAGACCCAAAAAGCAAAGCTAAGATGTAAGCTCGATTTCATCAAAGACCGCTCCCTCGTCTATCCAGTGACACCGCTCTATTGGCTTCCGCCTGACAAATTAGGTTCGTCGAAGACGGTGCAGGGCAACTTTGTTGCTGACTACAACTTTGCCAGACCGGAGTGGAAATCCGAGCCCGTGGAGCCAGCGCCATTTTGCGGCGTCACACCGATAGGCACCGCAAGCAATACCAGTGACTCTGAAGCCCGCATGGAATCAGCAATAAAGAAGCTGCCGCATGATTCGGATCAGTATCCACTCTTCGATCAGGACCGGGATGGTCCTTTGCTGAAGGAGAGCAAACATGTTGAGTTGAAAACCACTGCCGGCAGTATCACGATGGTGATCGACCCGAAACTTGCCCCGGACAGTGCTACCCAAATTTTCCGGTTGCTGACTAAAGGGGCCTACAACGGTACACCGCTGTTTCGGTATGAACCGAATTTCGTGATTCAGGCTGCTAACGCCGAAGAGAAAGTTGCCGGAGCTAATCCGATGCCCAGCGATGTACGAGCTCTATTGCGACGGCTACCGCTAGAATCAAAGGCGCAGGAAAGTGGGCAGGTAATTCACAAACCGTTCGTTTTGAGCCTCGGACGCTGGGACGACGATCCTGATTCGGCCGTCAGCTCATTTTCTATGATCATCGGCAATGCACCACATCTCGACGGCAAGTACACAATTTTCGGACATCTGGAAACGGACGAGGCTACCACAGCCACAATCGAACGAATCAAGCGACAATGGCCAACCAAACCTTCAATTGTGATGGCGAAAGAAATTTAGCCAAAGCTGATTAGCTGCTCTAACAGCCATTCCGTTCGCTAGGGTTCTGCCATGCTCGCTTTGGAATCCAGCTCTGAAGTTGAAACTCCTGAATCCAACAGTACATTGCCTCGTATCCTTGATGCCGGTATGGTCACAGCTTGGTCACAGGTTGCTCACCAGATCATCACAAGTATCTTTTAAGCTGGACTGGCGGGTGCAGTTGTCTGTCGCTGTTTCGTTCTCAAGTTGAGGTTT
>CAZSNX010000164.1:0-3471 GCA_964607945.1 uncultured Candidatus Obscuribacterales bacterium | reverse complement strand
TTACTAGTGAGCGATTGCGGAAAGACTGCATGGAATTTCGGTTAATAGTAGTAGGTCGAGGGTGTTAAGTAGCGGATGCTGATTCCACAATTCGCGCGATGCGCTCAAATATCGATATTGTCAATGTATCTGAAGAGATCAGAGTTCCGTTTCATAGAAGTAGCGGTAGGGTATGAATCTTGCGGTGGGTCTCTTTCCGGACGATGCGTACGGCAATTGAGCGATGGCGTTATGGTGGGTCTGTTTACTGTCAAAGGTTCAATCGTATGACTACAGAAGAGTTCGAACTGAAGCCGAAGGAATCAGTCTCCCAAGTAAAACAAGAGTCGAGCGAAAGATTCGACAATAGCTTGCACTCGCAAGTGAAGCTGCTCCAGCAGAAAAATGAGCAGTTTAAGGAGTTGGCGGAGAGATTGAATAAAACGGGCGAGCTTGCTGAGCTCAGGATCGATGGAATTGAGAAGCGACAAGAGAAAAACATTGAATCATCTCGCCCAGACTCAATTCTTGAGAAAACAAGCTATGGCGATGAAAAGGTGAAGCTTGCAGATGGAACAATTGTTGCCAGTTGGGCTGTGACCGGAGCGCGAACAGCTTATGCCCCGAACGGTGATGCCGTAACAGTCAGGAAGGACGGCTCTACTACTGTTGAGTTGGAGGCGGGAACCAGTGTCTGTGTACTTCCAACTCAGATTGCCAGCATCGAGTACGTAAGTGGAACCAAGTCAATGCTGGGAAACGACGGCAGCAAGTTTACATTGAAGCCGGACGGTTCTACCGTTCTGCAGAATAATGATGGAGTTACATTTACATGTCTAGTGAACGGAATCTCAATTACGGAGGAAAGTGGGAAGCCTAGATTGGTTGTACTGCCCGATGGCAAAGCGTTTGAGTTGCCAGCTGCTAGTGCATCTTCAGAGCCTCATGACTCGGGAGCATCGAAGCAACACGGCGGAAGTGATTCAGACCCGCTGTCTAAGATTTCAAACTATATCGAAGACATTAAGAGTGCAGTGCAACAGTCTCTTGAGTCAAAGTCTGGAGCAGATGGTTCGGCCATTTCGTTGCTGCTGAAAGAGCTTAAGAGCGCAGTTCCTGATGAGCCAGCTGTTACCGGACTTTCCGAGCGCGATATGCTGCAACTGCTGAATAAGTCAATTCCTGATGCGGCGCGTGATTCGGCTGGTTCAAGTGGTGACCTGCGACTCGTTGGTTCGGAGCATGTACCGTCCGAAAAACCTATGGGCAGCCTTTACGATAAAGCTGCGTCTGACAAGGTTATGCGACTCGAAGACGGAAGAATCGCTGATTTCCGTCCGATTTCGCCTGAGAATTTGAGAGAACTTCCGCTTGCCGAGTTGCGGCAGGCGATGGATCGCAACATGCAGGCGCTCTTACAAGTCGCAGAGGAGAATCTGGACAAAATGCCGTTTCTAGGTTTTCACGGGACAAAGGCAGAGGGACTGCCTGGTATCCAAAAGGACGGATTCCACGGCTACTTGTACGGTTTTAAGGAACGACCAACCGATGCGGCTACTCTGGTATCCGATATAGCTCAGTCCGCCGGAAGAGCATTGAAGTATGCCACCCAGGACTGGAAAGAGGGAGCTGCTGCAGGTGGTGTCTTGGTGTTCGATGCATCGACAAAGACTACTCAAGGTTTGGGCAAGAGGGTAGAGGGAACACTTGCTGGACACGATCAAGACCACCCGTTGATGCCTAAAACAGGAAGCATTTCAGAATGGGTTGGCAAAGTAGAGCCGAAGGATTTCAACAGTAAATTAGTTGGAATCCTTGATCCTAAGCAGTTTGCGCACTTTGATGTTTCTTTCAAGGGAAATGATGCAGATGAGCGAAATTCGATTGCAGGGGCGCTTAAACTGCAGGCACTCACTTACGAGATCTTCAACAAATTAGGACTGGTGTCCAAAGATGTTGCAAAAGAGGGACGAACGGATGCTATCCAGTTGGGCAAGGAGTTTGTCAGAGCGCAGGGACCAATCGATACCGCCGACGCAATGGAGAATCTGCTGGCGGCCGGCCGGTCGAGCCCGATGGCAGCTAAGGTGCTTAAGGAGCTGGGGGTAGACGTAGAGAACAAGAAGCAAGTCGAACAGCTCAAGGAGACTCTCGGAAAAGCAAGAGATGGCGAAGGAGATATAGACGCCATCAATGCTCTAAAGGCTCTGCAGGGGAAACTGCTGCCTATTCTCGATAGTCAAGCAAGAGAGCAAGCGATTGAAGCAGCGAAAGCAGGGGGTAGACCCGAGCCGATACGCTACGAACTGGTCAGCCGGCCGGGAGTCACGCGTACTGAAAATGAGGATGGCTCTATAGTCGATACGAACGCTAAAGGCGATGTAATCAGAGTTAAAAACGCACAAGAGCGGGAGTCAGAATTCGTTTATGGACCAGACGGCGACTTGAGCGAAGTGAAGCATCACAATGTGCATTGGAAGAAACAACCTGATGGTCAGTCTTGGGTCAACGAGCGGGGCGAGTTGTGGAAAGGCAAAATCGATGTAACTATGAATGGTGACCTTAGATTTATCGACGAACATCGCAAGCTTGTCGTCCACTATCGAGATGGTGTTGTATACACCCAGTATCCAAATGGAGAGAGAGTCCATGAATTCAACAATGGATTAAAAATCCGGGAGTATCGCGATCCGGAAAAGTCGATTGTCGAGTATGACAAACACGGGAGAGTTACTTACGTTTCTGACGAGTCAAGACCTATTCTTCCCAGAAAAGAGAGGAAATTTTATTACAACGATAAGACCGGAGATTTGGAAGGGATAAAGGGAATTGACGGTCAGATGTGGCGAAAGACCCAAGATGGTCATTGGCAATCGGAGCGGGGGAAGATCTGGAAAGGCAACATTTCGGTTGATGACGCAGGTGTTATCCATTACCAGTCAGACCGCGGAGGGCGCTTTGTTCTAACGAGGCAGGGTGAAATCCATCCGGAGGGACATCCGGAAAGAAAGCACCGTGCAAGAAGCAGTGGCGAAGCGCCTCCTGGAGGAGGAGGAGGAGAACTGCACACCTTGCTGCGCTCCAGAACAGGACAAGACGCTCTGGCAATCGAGGTGGCGGAAGCTTTACGACAGCGACAGTCCGGTGAGTCTCTGCGAAGAGAAGTTGCTCTGCAAGATGGCGTTACCGGATTGGGTGTGAAGCTGCTGAAGGCGGAAACCGGAGATGAAGCTCTCAAGATTATAGACGGGCTGCAGAAAGCTGCTGTTGCTGACCCGAAAGGGCAGGCGGCCGATTATCTGGCAAGGCTGGAGTCTGAGCTCAAAGAAAGAGGGATGAATTTAGTCGGACTGAAAGACCATTTAAAGAGTGTAGCCGGCGAACCGTTGTCGGAAGATTTGAAAGGGGACTTCAGGAAAGGGCTGACCTTCCAAGTTGAGGTGGACATAAGAAGAGAGGTGCAACAACTCGGTAAGGAATTTGTCAGGGCTC
>CAZSNX010000163.1:0-8784 GCA_964607945.1 uncultured Candidatus Obscuribacterales bacterium | reverse complement strand
ATGCGGGTCGGTTCGCGAAAGTCGCCTTTGATCCGGAGAGACAGCGAAATCGACAGCACAAACAGTAACAGCCAAATGAAAGTCGAGCACAGCGGTCCAATCAGATCGGACAACAACACAAGCACATGGCGAAAAGAAAAGAGCACGAACAGCAGGATCGACGAGACGACAGCCGCCCTCTTGGCACCTTTCAATCCGAATGTCAGCGCCGTCAGCAGCACGGCGCAAAACAGGAGGAGGAGCGCCAGTGGCAACCAGATCTGGTGCAGCAGGGCAAACTGAGAATTGCCCATGTAAATCGACAAGACAATACAACACGCGACGAAGAACGGATGGAGGGGATGTGCCAGCATGCGAAACGACTACTTCCTCTTCACCAGCAGGAAAAGAACCCGCTCAGACTCGGCAATCTGCTCGCGTCTTTCAATCTCGAAATATCGTCCGAACGCTCTCAAGAACTCCTCCTCCCCGTACTGATGTGATGCGCCTTGCTTCGCTGATAAAAGACGCTTTACCTGACTGTCACCGGGTTGAACGAACTCGACTATCAGCGTCCTGGCAATGCGATGCAGATACTCTGCTACCATCGGCATCGGAACATTGCGTGTTATGACCAGGTGATGGATCACCGCCAAGAGCAACACCAGATCGGCCGGCCCCCGCTCCGCCAGTGACTGCCGCTCCTCATGACCCCAACCCAGTCCGGGCGATGGATTGGCGATGTCTGCAACAAGCGGCAGGAGTGGGATCTGGCGATCTCTGACATTATTGACGTAATTCATTTCGACACAGATCGGATCGAAATCGAAGGCGACTGTACTTACTCCTTTCTCAGCCAGCGGTTTGCTGAATTCACCGGTGTTAGCACCGATGTCCCAAACTATTGCCGGTCTTACCGAGTCGACAAACTGGTCGACAAGCTGCTGCTTTCCCGATTTCGCTGCGTCGGTGTAGTTATGCTGCTTAAGATAGGCTGCCCACACGGACGGCGTATAGCCTGGTTGTAGCGCTTGGATAGTCGACTCCAGGTTTTCCAACAATGCCAACAGGGAAGTCTTTTCTAGCCTCTTGGGAGCGGAATCACCTTCACCTGCAGATTTTTCTTGCAGAAAGCTTTGAAAGCGAATATGACTTAGAATGCCAAAATTAAAATTGGCTCCGGCCGGCAGCAATTTCATCGTCAAGTCCAGCGGAATGCCTTCGAAGAACGATTGAAGCATCTTTCCTAACCGCAAGTCCCGGTAACTCATCAAGGCCAACGGTGCCAGAAACTGCTCGCAAAACTGTCGATAGCCGACCCACGGCTCTTGTTCGTACTTCTCGAACGAAAGCGTATCGATCATGATTGGACTGCCGTTAACGAACTGAATGTTGTACGCGCTGCAGTCCTTGAGTGTGACACCATGCTCCATGGCAATCTTCTGCAACTTCAAAGTGATCAGCGCAGCATCCTTGAGTTGACTGAAAGACCACTCGTATGGGTATGAGATGAAAGGTACTTTCGCGACTCGCAGTGTCTTATAGGCCTCTGATTGCCTTTCAGTCGAACTTACGTCTTCATGCTCAATCAATAAGTTGGATTCGATTAGCTTCGGCAACAAACCACTGGCCGACACGAAATCGTATTGTTGCCTGTGCTGCGAGCTAACGTAGCGATAGACTTCACCCGCTCTGGCGAAGACAAACCCGCTGGGATCTCTGAATGAGGCTGGATCTCGCTCTCCGGTAATCAGCTGCTCCACACCTATTCCTGTCCTTTCTTCTTCGGCTTCCTTTTAGAAATTGCATTGATAATAGCGGTCTTGAAGCGATTGAAAGTCAATCCCACAGCCAGCAGCCCACCCACGAGGATCTGGGCCAAATAGGCACCGGTTCCGGGGTCGAGATAAGCATGAGCCGGTGGCGAGCAGACTAACAAGCAGATCAGAGCAAGCCCTGCTATCAACTTGACGCTCTCAATCTTTGCCATCGCTTGTCCGCCTCGATTTGTTACCTGCGCCGATCGAAACATTTCTAGTCTACCAGCTTGCTTGTCTTTCCCAGATGAGAGAGCGCCTCCTCATATTGCCTGCGACATTCGACGCAATCGGGCTTCTCTGGATGCTGATTGCAATAAGGCATGAGCTTTTGCAGCATCTTTGCGATTTCGTTGAATTGCTGATGTTCCCTGTAAATGGAGGTTAGCTTTAGAACCCGTGCAAAATAGCTATCATCCGGACGGATGCGATCGGGGTCGGTCAGCTCGATCGCCTGCTTGAGAAACTCTACCTGCATTGCCTGATTACTGAGATGTTTAGAGCAATCGGCACGACCGGTTAAAATAGCAACGACCAGTGGACGCGCGCCATCCGGCACCTTCTCGCACTCAGCAAGCGCCCCCTTGAAAGAGACTTCAGCCTCCTGGTAGCGTCCAAGCTCGACTTGCGCGACTGCAAGTTGATAAAGAACTTGCGCAACGAACTGAATGCTCACACGAGGGTCGGCACGAGCACTTGCCGCAGCTCGCTTAAATGCATCGGCGGCCGCTGCCATTTGCCTGCTTTGTCCGTAGTAAATCCCAAGACGATTTAGCGCCTGCGGATCAGCATGCTCACCTTGCCGATTCAATCTCGGCAAAACATCGCTCAAAACGCGCTCGCAATCAGCTTTCTTGCCTTGATCGTAGTAAATTCCGACCAATCGCAGTAAGGTTGCATCTCTCGGTTGTCCGTAAAGCTTCGTTTCCAATCTGATTTGACGCAAGCAAATCGGTTCGCGTTCGGCTTTCATTCCGGCAGCATCCATGAATCCCAACAGTTGCTCCAGGCTGGGTAACAGTTGCTTGTATTGGAAGATTTCTCCAACCGTTTCGTCGATTGAGACGGTCTTTTTCATGCTTTCGACTGCTTGCGCATATTTCTTTTGCCTGCTGTAGCAAAAGGCAAAATTATGGAAGCACTGAGCCGTATAGGGATGACTCAAGCCGAAACGCTCCACGAACTGCTTAACAGCTACTTCATAGAGCCTTTCGGCGTCCTGATATTGCTCCAACTCAGTGTAGACAGTAGCCAGCGTCAAAAGAGCCCAATATCTGTCCTCCCGCCGCGAGCCTTGCAGCCGCTTGTGCACATTCAAAGCATCTTCAAGGTAAACTTTCGCCTGCTCCGGACGATCGAGCCTGAACGACCAGTCTCCAGCAAGTCCCAGCGCTCTAGCATATTGCTCCAGTCCGTCTCTGTCGACCGCAATCGCCTTCAGGACCGGCAACAACTGCTCCAACAACGCAAGCAATGTCTGACACCGGGAATTCTTCGAATCTCTGCCGATCGACCTTTCAATCACTTTGAAAGCCTTTCGGCAATAATGCGACGCCTCCGCCAATCTCTTTTGCTTGAGAAAGAGATTGGCTAGGCGCACCTCGGCTTCCAGCGTTGCATCAGACGTCTTTCCCGTCTTACTTTCTGCCAGCGAAAGCATTCTCAATGCCAGATCAGTAGCCTCGGCATAGCGCTGCTTATTTTCGTAGAGTTTTTCCAGATGACGCATGGCAGCTAATACAGCCTGCGGAGTAGCTCCCTCCTTTTGCTCGGCGATCTGCAATGCCGTCCAGGCTCGAATGAGAGGAAATTCGCCGTAAAGGGCAAACGAACCAGCTAAAACGGCTACAGCGGCAACACATAAGGTTGTGATTGAAAGCAGATTGGACCGCTTTGCCGTTAATCTTTCAGCAGCGTCATTCAATACACCTTGAGTCGATTTGACCGTTGACTGTTCGGCTCCACCGTCGCTCCAGTGTTTGGACAACTCCTCACTGAGTTCGGACATCGACTGCCAGCGCTTCTCAGCATCCTTCTCGAGCGCTTTCAAAACGACCGACTCCAGCCATTGCGGTATCTGTAAGTCCGCTCGCAATTCATTGAATGAAGACGGTTTGACAGACAGCTGATTCGAGACTGTTTCAGCAGCGCTCCGACCTAGTAACGGCGGCTTTCCGGCAAGACACTGGTAGATGACACAACCCAGTGAGTAGATGTCGGAGCGCTGATCGATTGCGCGCCCCAATATTTGCTCGGGACTCATGTAAGGCAGAATGAATCTAGCTTGCGTGTCTGATAGAAGCTGCTGCGATTCAGCGATTGACGGGCGGTCACTCTTTCCCACGAAGAAGTCGGTTACCTTCACATCCGGATTGTTGCTATCCCTATCGGCAAGGATGATGTTGTTCGGTCTGAGATCGCGGTGAATCACGCCGCGCTTGTGAGCATAAGCCAGGACAGCGCATACCTGACTGGAGATAGACACTACCTTTTGCCAGGCAAGCGGTGCTTGAGCATTGAGGAGGTCAGCCAGACTACTGCCTTCCAAGAAATCGGTAACAAGATACGCTTGCCCTTCGGCAGTGACTCCGAAGTCATGCACGCTGACGATGCCGGAATGACTTAGTCCGCTGACTGACCTGGCTTCTTGCCTGAAGATCTCCAGAGCATCCTGGTTGGAGGACAGTTCGGCAGGCAGCATCCGCACCGCCACCATTCGATTCATCAACTGATGCCTTGCCTTATAAACAACACCGGCATCTCCTTGACCGAGCAAGGAAACAACTGCATAGCGTCCGTCGATGATCGCACCAGGAGAAAGAGTAGCCAAAAGACCCTCGCCTCGAACACCACTTAAAACCAATTATGCCCGCCCCAACGCAACCCGCCCGATCCCGTATAGATCCGACCAGAGGGGTGATGGGCTGGAAAAGCAAAGCATTTTACTATCACTGTTAGTATTATTTCAAGAAAAAAACTCAATCGGGGAGCGGATCTCCGTAAAAGAGATCCGTCCCCGATTGGACAGTTTACTGCTCAGCCGGGCAGCAACAGCTTCCCTTGCTTCGGACCGGAGCGCGGAGACCGGCAAGAATGTGCGACTTGGCCTGCGGGGTGCAGAAGATAACGATCTCCTTCAGCATCGGCGGCGATTCAAGCTTCGCACATTTCTCCTCGGCGACCTCCTTCAGGATGTGCGCGGTTCCCTTCAAGTTAAGGGCCGGACCGGTTGTCCGGTTGGCCGGGAAGGGAACGGTGACATGCTCGACCCCGAGGCGCAAAGCCTGGTCGATCAGCTCACCGAAGACCTTGCAGGCGGCTTCGCGGTCGAAGGACTGGCTGGAGCCGATGCCGACCAGAAGAATGTGCCGCTGCGGTCGATCTGAAACCTCCGAATCCAGATCGAAGCGGATCGACTTGGCCAGCTCGCCGCGAAACTTGCGCTGGTCGACTTTGCGGCTGATCATTCCCTGGAGGGAATTGTCAACCGCCTGGGGGCCGGGCCCGAGAGCCATGCCAGCCACTTTTGTCAACAAGAGCAAGTCGGTCGGGAGCTCTGCTACACCGGGGCCGTTGGTGACGCCCATTTTGGCGAGGATTGTGAATTTTGGTGTCATTTGAGTACTCCTTGAGCCAAGGCAGTTTGACCTGTCTGGCTGAAATGCTGACATTCGAGCAGGCACCACGAGTAGTGCTGCTCAAAAAAACCCGGGCGAACGATCTCGGCCCGAGCTCCCGTCGACATCGTCGGGATCAGGGCTAATCAAGCCATCGATCTTGTCGCAAGCATCAAGAGCCTCCTGAACGAGGTCAGCCGGCTCGTGATTGCTTTGCCAGATGGACTGAAGAAGCGTGTACGGCGCGTAGTCACCGATCTCTCCGAGCGCATAGATTGAGGCTTTGCGCACGGCATGATCGGGGTCGCTTTTGGCCAGACGCATCAGGTCCGGAATCGCGAAAATCCAACCGGTTACGGTTAGCTGCAGTGCTGCATTAAGGCGCGTTCGAGCATTCGGGCTGCTGAGATCTGGCAGCAATGCTCTCCCCTCTGATTCGGTCATGTTTCCTCCAATCGACCTGTCCAACTGCACCAGCAATAAAGTTGGTGCACGTGGAGAGAGTTCAGTAGTGAGGCGGAATCGTTTGGAGTCGGAAGAAAATTTGCCTTTGCTTTCGAGCGAAGATTTTAAGTAATGCTCAATCAACATAGTGAATGAGAGTTGTTCATGGCAATCTCAGGCCCTTTAGATCTCGCTCAGATTGCCTCTTGATGAGCTTTTCAGCCAAGTCAAGCGATCGCTCGGTCAAAAATCCTTCTGCCTTTTGGGGGCAACCAAAGGCAGGCCGTACAAAGGTTTCGGAGAATGCCGATCGACTGAGCTCGGCTAGCGCAGTTGACGCATCCGGAATCGGCAGTGGCAGGTTCTGATCGAACCAGGCGGTTGCAAAGCGAGCAATTGCCTAGAAGCTTCTTGACAAGCGATTTTCTAGCTTATTTGGCTTGCGAAAGACAGTTCGCTTTTGCTTAGGTAGAGATCTGATTCTTTGGTTAGACGCTCAGACGGTCACGACTTCCCCTTCACCCCTTCAATAGCTTCTCTCGACAAGCTTTTCTTCATTGGCCCGCCTGTTTGAGCGCCAATTGAATTTGTTTTGTCGCTGGTGTGGTCCATGGACCGCCAGCACCAGCCACCGCAATGGAGCCGGCTATGGCCGGTTTTCTTTGGAGTTTCACATGCAATACACAAGCAAACTTTGCCAGGCCGAGCCAGCAGTGCTGCTCAGCCGGCTGATCCACCGCGGCGTGTTCGACTTAATCGAGCTCGCTCTGCCGCTTTCCATGCCGGAACGCAACGAAACCGCCGAAGTGCTGACACTGACTTATCGCGGCGCAAACGGGCACCTGCTCTTTCGCAGCGATGGCATTCGTGTCTTGATCGAAGCGTTTTACGGCGACAGGCCGATCTTACGCTGTGCGCTGCGCGACCGGCAGCTGGACGGCAGCGAGCAGGGCTCTGCCCTCACTTTCTTTCCGAACACCGACAAGGCCTGCAACCGCCTTCCGGCCAGCGGCTTTCAGGCCGCCGAGCTCTCGATCTATTCCTGGGACCCGAACACTTACCTGTCGGGGCTCGACGTCGAAGGAACGCTCGGACATTTCATCGCCGACCCGGACCATTACATCTGGAGCAGCTATGACGAAAAAACATTCTTGTCGCTGTGGCAACAAGCTTTCTTCCTCGGTCGAGCACCATGGCAGACCGCCAGGCCGATGTCCGGTGTTGCCACTTACTTCGTCAAACAATCAGCGGCACTACTCAAGGAGCTCGGCTACCACAGGCTTGATGCCGTGCCGAGCTGGTACAACGTAGCGCGCTTCTTGAAGAAGATCGGCTTTACCTTCACCTACGGTGAACACGAGCACGCCTTCGAAGCGATTGCGCGCGGTCTGAAACGGTTTCCCAACTTCGACCACGCACAGCAGTCCTGGCTGGTCGCCCTGCAAAACTTACCGGAAACCCACATTCCACCGGCATTGAGACTGCCGGCTCGTTGGCCTGTAACCCATACCAACATGTACTGGGTCAGGATGCACGTGGACCTCACCCCCTTTCCGGCGGCAGCACCGGAAAGTAAGCTCTTGGAAAAGATCGCCGCCATGAAGGTCTGCGGACAAGAACCGGAGCAGCCAATCCTGCATACCGCTTCAAACTGTCCCTGCACCAGCACGCTCGGCAAATCGTCGCCGGCTGCTACTGGTCCTTCTGCGACCGGACCGCTCTGTCCTGACGAGTCGAAGTGACAGCTGCCGACAGCAGTGTCAGCCCTCCGGCTTAGCCAACCAAGCTGCGGCAAGAATCACCGGCAGCGGCAATTACTTCCGGCAGAGCGAGGGTATTGGAGTTATCCAATACCCTCGCTCCTGTTTTCCCCCCAAAAAAATTCCACACTTGACATCTACTCGTGGCAGGACTCCTGCAAATGGCTGCCGGGCTATGCACCACTCGACCTTCGACCGCGCTTGCACAGATGGTATCAAAAACGGTGGCAAGTAAAGAATGTGAAGCACCGCTGCGCTAGCGGCACTAGTCAAGCGTGTATTAACCTCGAGCAATCTCGGACCGAAGGAGGTTGTCGGGGATCACCCAAAATTATTGTTCCGACCGCCTGTTTCTGCCACCCTACCGAGTTTCAAATACGAGCAGATCATGGCCTGCTGATGCATTTAGTGAGCACTAGCTTAGTTCGCTTGAGCTCACAACTATCGATACATTACTGGCTTCAAGCTTCTCTCTTTGATAGTTTCCCAAAGTTCTCTGCATTAGCCACACTCTAGCGGTCCTTTCACCTAGCCCTTACCGCTGAATTCTACAAGCTCTACAACGACAGACCCGGAGACAGCGTGTCTTGCGGGTTGGATTGTCCTATCAACTGCCCACTGGGCAAAACCGTCTCAACTGGAGGCAATCACATGTTCAAATCACGGTCGATCGGGCTTCTGATGCCATTGCTGATGGTGCTGTCGATGTTGATGTCGACACCGGCAATGGCGCAGAACACGCAGACGTGGATGCCTGCTCCGGAGAACTTCAACCCGGCGGTCCACAGCTACCTGGATCCCAAGCTCGCCGGCTCGGTGGATCTCTCCGGCTGCGAGCAGCAACTCGAGGATGCCGGCAAGGTCCACGGCTACGAGTACTACTTCATCATGACCGAACTGGACAGCGAGCCCAACGGCTCTACCAGCGGTCAGAACTTCGCGGCCTGGAAGCTGGACCAGTACGTACTGAAAATCAGCTCCCAATTACCGGCCGACAAGTATGTCATCGTTCTGGTGGTGCGTTCGCGCAAAAACCCGAGCGCTCATTCGCTCGCGGCACAGGGCGGCGACGTGCTGCAGAAGGAAGGCTTCACTGCCGATTGGTTCAACGCTCCCACCGGGACGCTGGCCAGCAACAAGTCTGTCTACCTGCCGGTCAATCCGAAG
>CAZSNX010000162.1:0-8821 GCA_964607945.1 uncultured Candidatus Obscuribacterales bacterium | reverse complement strand
AGCGCATAGCGCCACCGCTGCGCTGGTAGCGAACCTGTGCAAGCCAGCACTCGGGGAACTCACTGATTTGAGCTAGCTTCTAAAGGAGCCGAAATAGATCTGCCTGAAGCGCCCATATGTCGATTAACCAAAAAAGATGAAGATTGAAATCTATGCTCGGACTTTAAGAGCTATGCAGTTAAATGCTTTCAAGCATTTGCTGAAAGAGCATGGTTTTCACCAAATTTGATGAAACGACAGAGCTGCCAGCGAAGAAAGGATTAGCGTCGCTCCTGAAGCTGGTCCATTTCGACCTTATCCAGACATAATCAGACAAGCTCCTAGTTTGATCCTGCCCAAATGAGATAGACTTTCCAAGTGACAACTCTGGCGATTACTCTCTACCGGCAGTCGTCAGCTTTTGCTGTCGCTCTGCCAAATACTTTCCAGCCCGATGAACAGCACAACCGCAAAAAATACAGCAGGAATCGAGCAGGCTTTCACAACAGCCTCGGCTAATGCCATTGAAGCATTGGGTAAACTCAACGGCTTGATCATTTTTGCCTTCGCCCTTGGCATACGTGTTTGGTTCAACTTCTTATACCCGCACCCGAATACAAGCACCGCCTGCGATGGCTGGGAGTACATGACCAATGCCGGCTCTCTTTTGCACTTGCTGCAACTGCCAGCCACATTCTGGGGAGACTTTCTAGCTTGCTTGACTAATTCGGCTTCAAGCAGCGTTCGCCAGTCAGTGCTTGCCGAGTTGCAACCGCTGAGCGGACTTTCAATTTCCGGGCCAACATTTCCCTCATTTCTGGCGCTCTCCTATCTGTCAGTCGGGGCAAAGTTTGACCCCAGCAACTGGATGATTCCGGTCGCGGCGCAATCTCTCATCTCGGCATTAACAAGCCTCATGACGGCGTTGTTAGCCACAAGAGTTTGGAACAGAAGAGTAGGCATCATAGCCGGCGTACTCGCAGCAATTTACCCAGGATTCATTGTCAATTCCTGACGGATAATTACGGAGACTCTTGCCGCCTTCCTGGTTACTTTATCTTTATTGCTGGCAGCCCGCAGCATCACTCTCAATTGCAAAAACTACTTGGAGATGTTGCTATTAGGTGCTTCGTGCGGAGTGGTTCAACTGACACGCCCGGTACTTACGTTGCTTTCATTGTGCATCGTACCATCAGTATTAGCACAGACAACACGGCGCCAGAAGCTGCTTACCAGCCTGTTCTGCTCAGCTGGTCTGGTCCTCGTGCTAGGGCCGTGGGTCTGCTGGCAAACTGTCGCGACCGGGCATCCCAGCCTGCTTGTAGATCGACTGGGCACCTACAACTACTTCATTGGAAATGATCCATTTACCGGCGGCTGGTTGTCCGCTCCACTCCAAATGCTTGATTCCATACGCAATAAGGGGCTGAGCCAAGTCGTCATGGAATCGGTAATGAGTAATCCGGTTGACTTCAGCAGACGCGCTCTCGATAAGATCTCACGACTGTTCGAGCTTCCACTCAACGATTTTCGAGTGGCAATTGGACCATTTACTCCGGGCGCACAAGCTTTGCTTCACCAAGTTTTACTGGTGCTATCCGGAATAGGCATTACCTTATCTCTCTTTCTGGGCAGCGCATACAAATCGCCTGAGCGTACACAGGTGGTGTGCCGGCTGCTTATTTTGTGGGCTATTTTGATTCATTTCGCCTACCTGCCTTTCAACTCATTGGCACGATATGCACTGCCTGCGATGCCGCTGGTAACTGCTTTTGCCGCAGCAGGCGTTTTCGAACTGGCACAGCTAGCCCGATTCGCTTCCAGCCGCCGGCAATTCTGCTTGCTGGCAACCGCCTCCCTGCTCTTTCTATGCGTTCTCAAATCAAACTTCATTCCGGTACTAGCTAGTATGCTCGGACCGGACAAAGTTACGGTCTGCTTGATCTTAAGCTGCACTTTCAAGACTTTGTCATTGCTCTTCCTTACCGGATCGCTCTGGATATGCATCGAAAAACTTCAAGGCAACAAGAAGTTTGCAAAATGCACAGCCGTATTGCTTGCATTGTTTGTGCTCATTCCGTCCTGTCTGCAATTGCGCGCCCACGGTCGCTGGCAAGAATGGCAGCACACGTTAAGTGAGCCTGGAGACAAAGCAGTCGAAACAATTCAGCTAAATTCCGCACTGTGTAACGAGCTGAGCGGCAGACAATGCTATCTGCTTGTCGATGCGGATGGTTGGCAAAGTTTCTTCAAGAGCGCCAGTATTCGCGTTAACGGCGAACAGCTGAAAAGTCCGATTATTCCGGGAATTTCGCTTCCAGACTGCATATTTTGGTACGCCGACGAAGCAGGCGGGAAAGTCACTCGTCACTACGAGCAGATATTCGCTGCACTAGCACTGGGGACCGGTATCAGCCTGGCCGATATCAGGCAATGGTTTCTCCTGCCGCTGCCATCGACCGCATTCAAACAAGAACAACTACAAATTGAGATCGAGCAATCAGGCACGACTCCAATCAAACTTTTCGGCACCTATCCAACAAAAAGCACTGTCCTTCAAATTCCAAATGTCTACAACTACTCCTGGGAAAAGGTTTTCTATGGTGTAGAGAACGACAAGGGCTTGTCTGATTCACGGATCGACAGCGCAATCAGTCGCGCGACTTGCCCGCCACAAAGAATTGACCTGTCGAACGAGAGCGGATTGCAATGCGGAAACTACAATATCCGGCTTTTAGCATCGCCAGCTGCCCAGAGCACAACAAATCAGTTTCTCAGGTCGATCTATTGCTCGACTGCCAACCGAAACGAAACTCTAGTTTCCGGATTGGAATCCCACCACACAAGCCTCAAGAACTTACCGAAGGAAACCAGCACTTTAGCCTGGCAGATTCCTGAGCAACTCTGGCTGGTGCGAATTTCCGGACGAGTCAAAGCAGAAAGCGCTGGCTGCCTTCCCAGCACCGGCGTGACGATCGAATCGAAAGACAAGACCGGCAAAATCCACACTTATAACTCTCCCTGGATTCCCGTGGTAAGAGACAACGTCAATCAGTGGGTTCCGTTTGATTTTGCCTTTCCAGTAAATACTCGAGCATTTCCCGGAGAACTATCGTCAATCGACATTCATTGCCACGCAATCGATCCGGCGATTGCTTCAATCAGTCCGGCGCTTCCCAGAAACCTAGACGCGAGATTTGCCGATCTGAAGCTGGAGATTTTATCAATGCCTTCCCTGCCGACAGCACAAGGATACAAGGTGTATTGACACTAATAAGAAACCGTTTAAGTCTAACTATCTGTCGTATCGTATACTCGCCAAAGAATCTCAGCCTCATTTTGAAGCTAACATGAAAGTATGAAACTCAAACGCCCGGTTCTCGCCTTAACTGCCATTCTCATCTCGATCGCCACCTTAGGCGGCTGCTCGAAAACAGATGTTCAGAAAACATCGCAGGTCACCAAGAAAGGCTATCTCGCTTTTGAAGACGTGCGGTTGGGAATGTCGGAAGAGAAATTAAGACGAGCAATCTTCAGTTACTCAGTAGACAAGCCGGGCTGCGTTGACGGCAAAACCCAGTATTTAAGCCGCATCTATGATTCAAAGGGCGGACAATACGCGGTTCAATGTCGAGACAATCAGATTTATCAAATCGAAGTCTATCATCGCCAGACTCCAGCCTCAAAAGAGATCGCGCTTGCAACCATGCAGCAGTTGCTGCCCAAAGAAGTTCAAGAACAGCCTGTCTTTCAAAACAAACAGCAAGGTGCAGACAAGAACCTGGAAAGTGAATTTTACAGCCTCGGCAATGGCTATCGAGGCGAGCTCGTGTTGAAAGTAAAAGATACCGGCGTGGCAATCATCAAAGCCTGGTCCGAACCAGTCAAGGCGACGGCGAGCACGGGCCCAACAGGGGAGCCCGAGACCAAAGGCATGTAGGAGCGACGCCGGGCGTCGCCCGACTGGGACGCGCGTCCGCCGGGATGGGCATGGCCGTAATTATTCGGTCAGCACAGGCAATGTCATGAAAGCTCGTGGAGCGGCTCTTCTAGCCGCCCCAAATTTCTACCTGTGCTGGCCGAATGCTTACGCATGGCCCAGCCCCTACGAAGAATGCGAGTAAACTTCCTTTCGATCGGCGGCTTTTTCGGCAGCCTGCCCTGAAAATGGTGCACCCAGGCGTTCCGCCACGAGATAGGTTGGACGAGCCCGCACTTCGTCTGTAATCTTTGACTGATACACAGCCATAATGCCGGTTGATAACATCTGAAGTCCTGTCAATGCCACCATGCACAATAACACCAGAGCAGTGTCGATCTGAGCTCCGTGACTGGAACCGAGAATCAACCAGGCAACGACTCCCAACACTCCGGCAACCAACAAGGTCAAACCCAAGGCCGGTATCAAATACAGTGGCGCAGCGCTAAACGATAACAAGCCATCGGCCGCCAAACAAAGCAGCTTGCGAAGAGTGTAGGTGCTTTCTCCAACCGAGCGAGCATCACGCTCGATCGGAATACCTACTTGCTTGAAGCCGAGCCATGGAACCATACCACGCAGAAATCTCGTCTTTTCGGGCAGCGAATCAAGGGCATCAATCACCTTACGATCCATCAGCCGATAGTCGCCGGTATCCCAGGGAATCTTGACCGATGACACCATTCCCAGCACCCGATAGAAGAGATAAGCGGAAAGCCGCTTGCTTAACCTGTCTCGCCGAGACGAGCGCTGAGCGTAAACTACTTCGTATCCTTCCTTCCAAAGCCTCACCATATCCGCGATGAGCTCAGGCGGGTCTTGTAAATCCGAGTCGATATTTACGACAGCTTGCCCGTCGCAATGGGCCATACCGGCGGAAATTGCTGCTTGCTGCCCGAAGTTGCGAGACAACACGACAACTTTCACATAGTCGACTTGCCCGGCAATCTCGCGCAAGGCATTACTGGTGCGCTCCCTGCTGCCGTCGTTTACGAAGACGACTTCATATGACATACCAAGTGGAGCGACCACCGCTTTGAGGCGGTCGAGCATGGATAAAAGATTGCGCGGGTCTTCGTTGTATACAGCTACAACTACTGACAGATCTGGTGCCATTTCTAAGAGATAACTTGACTCTTAACAACCGGCTTGATTATCTATCAAACAAGCCGGGGAGATCAACCGCATACTATTAATGCAAGAGACTAATGCAAGACGTTTTTGGGAGCTTATTAAATTAAGCTCAAGGATTTTACCCATTGCCAGGACCGCTCAAGTCCTTGCCGTAAGTCGACCTGAGGCGACCAGCCCAAAACCGTCTTGGCTCTGGTTATGTCCAACACGGTCGTCGGTACGTCGACCGCTCTCGCTGGTGTGTATTTCACTTCGACCGGCAGATCGACCACATGTTTGAGCTCTTCGACAATTTGATTGAGAGAATGCCCGCGCCCCGCTCCAATGTTGAATACACGCGGACAGTCCGGACCGGGCTTATATTCTGCAGCCTTCACCAAAGCAGAAACCGCGTCCTTGATATAGATGTAATCGCGAACAACCTCACCGTCCCCCCAAATTGTAATCGGCTTGCGTTCGGCTACATTGCCGAGAAAGACACCAATTGCACCTTGCTTGGCATGAGGATTTTGTTGCTCGCCATATGGATTGGAGAGCCTGGCTGCGACATACTCCAGTCCCCAGATTCGCTGAAACAAAAATAGATACTTCTCAATTGCTAACTTCGTAATGCCGTACGAGCAGATCGGCTGTTGCGGGTGATCTTCGGAAATCGGCACCGCTTGTGGAATACCGTAGACGGTTCCACCGGAGGATATGAAAATTACTTTCTTAACTTGCGCGTCCCGGCACTCCTGAAGGAGCTGCACGGTATCGGTCAGATTCGAGCGGACATCGTAAACCGGATCGTCATTGGAAGTTTGCGGCAAGGTCGTGTAAGCCAGATGGAATACCCAATCCATCCCTTTTACAGCTTCATGTACCTCACCATGATTGCCGAGATCCCCGACGAGATACTGCACGTCCTGCCGAGGTTCTTTATAGCGGCTTGGATAACGGTCGAATACGCAAACTTCATGCCCATCGCCGAGCAATCTTTCTACAAGGTTGGTGCCGATAAATCCGTTTCCACCAATTACCAGTGTTTTCATGGGTCCCGCTAAGATTTGAGTCAGCGAAGGATCGTACCATGAAGCTCGAAAGCAGACCTGTCGGTGCTCTCATTCGGCGAAGAGTAGCTACCCACACCAACACTCCGGTAAACGGACTCGATATCGTCAACCATCTGCGAGACAGTTCTCTCCGGCACGATACCGGTCTTTAGTCGAGGCAATAATGATGGCTCATTCAAAAGTCTTAACAGCTGATCGCACAGCGAGCCCGCGTCATTCAAATCGAAGAGAAGCCCGTTGACGTCGTGCTTTACCAATTCGGACATTCCGCCTAAATTAGTGGCGATTACAGGAGTTTTAGTGGCAAGCGCTGATTGAATCACCAGCGGCGTATTTTCGTACCAGCGCGAGGGCACTACCAGCACATCCAACTCAGTCATTACCTCCCCCAGCTCGGCATTGGGAAACGTTCCCGCAAACCTGATTTTAGGAGTGTTGACACCAGCACGGCCGGCACATTTTTCCAAATACCTTCCATAGTCGGGAAACTGTTCCAAATCGCCATAGAGCGTAAGGCTGGCTCGGGCAGAGCCGGGCAACTTGCCGAATGCTTCGATCAGCAGATCGACACCTTTGTGCTCGAAAAATGTTCCGATAAATCCGAACCGCAAGGTATCGCTTGGCTTCTTGTTTTGAAAAGGCAGCAGCGGGGCGGTATCAATTCCAAATGGCACATGCTGAATCAGATCTTCACGGATGCCGTTTTCTATGAATATGTCCCGCATTATTTTTGTGGGAACCATTATCTTTTGAAACTGATTGGCCGCATTACGTAAAACCTTTGGACGTTCGACGGTCGCCTGCACCGCCGCCGGTACTTTTCCGGAAATATAAGTCCCATAGAGTGCACGCATTGAAATATTTCTCACGACACCGGGCAGCGCAGAAAGCAGCTTCGAACAAGCGCTATATTTCCTTTCGACAGCCTCGGCAAACTGCTCCACCGGCGGAAACAACTGCGGCGTGTAACAGGTAAGACAGTTAGCGGCACCGGCCGACGGTCCTCTGCAGATCGCTCCATTCGGTCGTTTCAGTTGAACTACCGGACAAACGAACCAGAAGTCCATAGCAGAAAAAACCGCCGGGATAGACTTTCTTGCCGCCACTTCAATCATGCTGGCAGAAAGATTTTGAGCGTGGAAAACATGCACCAAATCAGGCTTAAACCGATCCACAATCGATTCGAAATGCCGGGCAATTCCCTCATGCCAAAATTCGTGCTTAAACGTATACCCTTCAAGCCTGAGCGGCTCTTCGACGACATGCACCGGCACGCCGTCATGAATGTAATCGGAGGTGCGTTCGCCTGCGGCATGGCGCGCGTCCACATCCGGCGGATTGCCGGCTACGACGAGCACCTCATAGCCACGCTGCAAAAGCTCCTGTGCAACTTTGAGCGTGAGAACTTCGGTTCCAGCGCGGTGTTTCGGAAAAAATTTGTGAACGGCAAGTAAGATCCGTATCATACGCTTCAGCTCAGTGCCGATTGATTGAAGAACTGATCATACAACACCAGCACTTTGCAGCCCGAAGCTTGAGCGATAACAATCGAGCTCCTAATAACGCCTGTTTTGCTCCCAATGCCAAGCAGTCCTGATTATTCGCTCCAGTTCGAACTGCGGGCTCCAACCGAGCACAGCCTTTGCTTTGTCGTTATTAGCCACGAGCTTTGGCGGATCACCATCTCGGCGGGGAGATATTTTTACCGGAATCTCCTTACCGCTAACCGAACGGCAAAGATCGACAATCTCTTTAACGGAGGCTCCGGTAGTCGTACCTAGATTGATCGCTTCATCCCGCTTACCGGCATTGATCAAGTCCAGAGCGAAGCAATGCGCCAGAGCCAGATCCGTTACATGGATGTAATCCCTTATACAAGTGCCATCCGGGGTATCGTAGTCATCGCCGTAAATTTCCAGCTCCTTCAACCGGCCGAGCGCAGTCTGCAAGGCCAGCGGGATGATATGCGTTTCGGGAGCATGACTCTCCCCCAGTCTGCCATTTTCATCCGCTCCAGCTGCATTGAAATATCTAAGCGCGACATAAGACCAGCCACACTGTGAGGCATAAGCCGCTAAGGTTTTTTCAAGCATATGCTTGGTCAAGCCGTAGACATTGATTGGGTCTTGCACATGCATTTCATCGATCGGTAGCTGTTTCGGATTGCCGTAAACAGCGCAGGTCGAGGATAAAACGAATTTGGTTACATTGGATTCATGCAACGCACGAATCAAATTCAGTCCGTTGATCACATTATTCTGAAAGTACTTTGCCGGATTCTTCTGCGATTCACCGACATAGCAAGAAGATGCGAAATGAACGCAAGCCTCGATCGGAAAACGGGCAAGGATCTCCTTCACCGCTGCCAGATTGCCAACGTTTTCCTGAATGAACTGAACTCGCTTGTCCGTGCTGAGAGCTTCTCGGTGGCCCTCACTCAAATCGTCGATCACGACTACTTGATTCGACGTCGACTGCGCAAGATAAGTATCAACGAAATGGCTGCCGATGTAGCCGGCTCCGCCGGTCACCAAGATCATCAACTGAAATTCCTGCGCCTTTCTAAAAATTTTAAGTATGCTGATTTTCGAACGGACAAATTATATAACTGCTTGAAATCTTTTAATCCCGCCCGAGAATTAATCTCTAGCAACTTCAAAGCCCGAGTAGTCAGGAT
>CAZSNX010000161.1:5819-8865 GCA_964607945.1 uncultured Candidatus Obscuribacterales bacterium | reverse complement strand
ACCGGGGCTGTCTCACTTGATTCTGCCGCTGTTAAGGTGAATAAAACCTTAGACGTCAGAGCTTCAGATACGATCACCACCACTGGAAGTGCTGCGCTGGAGGCGACCGATCTAAGCTTGGAAACCATAGCGAACAACATTGTACTCAATGGCGGACTGGATGTCGTTCAGACGGTTAACCTTAATGCAGCTGGTGGATTGACGATTAATGCCAATGCAACGGCTGGAAGTACATTCGATGCGACAGCCGGTGGCGCAATAGCAAATGGAACTACAGGCGGTACGGTAAAGGGCACAATTGTCACTTTGTCTTCCACTGGAGCCAACATCGGTGTAGGCATCGGTGCGGGCGAACGAATCATGACCGACGCATCCACAAGCTTGATTGCACAGGCGTCCTCCAATGCGTATGTGGGATCGACAGGAGCCGTGACGGTCGGGCATTCCTTCGCCGGCAATGCCGGTACTTTCGATCTCGCGACTGCCGCCGGTGGTGGCATCACAATTGATTCTGCTATGGGTGTTTCTGCCGGCACAGTCAATTTAACAGCAGCTGGTTCTGGAGCAATTAAGACTGCACAGGGGACAGTCAGCGGTAGCAATGTGAATCTGAGCTCTCAAACTGGTGATATAGGAGAGGTTGCAGGTACAAGGTTTGAGGCGGACACGCATACCTTGACTGTCAACACTGCGGGAAATGTACACATCCACGCTCTTGATGGAGTGAGCAATGTCGTGCAGGTGAATGACTCGACTGCTGGAGATACGAAGACATTCGATGTCACATCCGGTGGTGCATCAGGTATCTCAGCGATTGGTTCGATTACGGGTGGTGAGGTGACACTAACCTCGATGGGCAGTGGAAGTGTAGCCGGTAACTTGGGAGTAGGTGACGCAATCGAAGCTAAAGCAGGGTCGGTCAAGTTGAATGCTATGGGTAGTACGGTCGATTTCAATACCGGTGAGATTATAGCGCAAAATAATGTCGAACTCAGGGGGCATCATGGAGTAAATATCGGTCAAGCTGGGGCAGTGTCAGTTCAGGCTGGTACTGTCAGTCACATGGTGGATCCACTCAGCACTGATATCAATGCCTACAACGACAGCATGATTACTAGCAATGGCGCAATTATTCTTGCGACTGGAACCAACACTTCCAACATTCAATTTGACAACAGTAACAGCATTTCTTTCTTGAGCATCGGACTCAATGTCGAGATCATGAGTGGTCAAAATGTTCAAATTGGTCAAAATACGCAAGCGTTTGCCCAAGGAGCGAATGTAGTCATTAGTGGAATAGACGGTCAAACAACGATTCCAAATGGAGCTCAGATTGTGGCGGTGGCTAGATACATTCAAGGTGGAGGAACGGTTCAAATCGGTGGAGAGACTATCAATGCATTCAAGGGTGGAAGCATTGCTGTTTGGGCTGGACAAACACCGGCTGGCGGATTTGACAGTTATCTGTACAACTTACAACTGGATCGTCTACCGACCACCGATGCACCAATCATCAATGGAACTGGTACCGTTTCCTGGTCTAGTCAGACGACATTTACCTTCATTGGTGGTGGCTCTGTGGTGTTTGATGCATCATCGAAAGGCAGCATCACTCTGTCCGGCACAAATTTATTGACTACGAATGGCAGTGTGATTGCAATTGATCCAGTTGGTCCGATGATACTGAATAACGTGTCGATTAGTGCATTCGGACCGGAGCTGACAGTTGTGCCGCCGCCTCCTCCTCCAGTTTCGACTGTCTCGCATTCAACTGCTGCGCCATCGGTGACTGTTATTGAGACGATCGAACCGGTGATTATGGCTGAGCTGCCGCAGACGTCAACTAAGGCTCCGTTAGCTGCAACTGATATCACTCCTACCAAGGACACCAACATTGCAACGCAAGCAACTATTCAGCAGTCTACTTGTACTCCGGTTACTTTCCCCGGCACGGAGGGTTCCAGCGAGGAAGCCGGTTTCATCGTGTCGTCCGGAAGATGTCAGCCATTTGCATTCTCCGGCAAGGATGGTTCGGTTTTGATTGGTGCCGGTGGTACGTCATTTGCACCGGAAGCTAATCATACGGTCTTACTACGGGAAGGCAAGCTGGTTGCGGCTAGCGGAAGCAATGGTATGGTCATTTCGACTACCAAGGGCAACATTACGATTCCTCAGGACAGTGTCAGTATTGTCGAGCAACAGCGACCGGGTGTAGTTCGAATTGCCAACCTTGCTGGTGGCGAAACAAAGATATCTGTTTCAGTGAAAGGCCAGACCAGGGAGATTACAGCTAGTCCCGGCGAGGAGATGATAGTTGCTGATGAATCGTTCGCAGAGGAAGACTTGATACCTGTGGATGGTGTAGAGCGTGTACCAATCGAAGCTGGTCGGATCGTTGGGTTGCAGTTGAAGAAGAACAGCTTCTCGAAGAAAGAGATGGTCGATCGCGAGGTTTTGATTAGTTGCAACATGGGATGCTTTACAGTCACCATGAGAAAGACGCTTGATAAGCTTATGCAACAAGCTGAAAACACGCAACATCAGCCGATTCGTTCATCTCAAAGAGAGCTGGACAAGGGTAACAAGGTAGGGCATGCGCCGACTACTGTTCCTGCAAACGATAGCGGTCAACCTCTAATAGTTCCAATTGGTTATGTGATTGGGGGTGGTGCCGCGATCGGCTCTGTTGTACATACACTAACTACCGACACCGCGATGATCAAACAGACTCGCTCGACGCGATTGAGTTTGGATAAGCCAGGTTCTGTCTCCTTAAGCCGAGGCGAGTTACTTCTAGCTGCGCATAAATCCACCGTCGTATCCATAGATGATTTCGTAGTCACTGTAGCTCCGGGTAGCATTGCCTTGATCGGAAGAGAAGGCAATTTCGTAAAAGTTCGGGCTCTCTGGGACAACGGTCCGCAGTCGATCAAAGCGTATGCCGGAAAGCGAGTCGTTGGTTTGACTTGCGGAGAAGAGATGGTGCTTGCCACGAACAGTGCAGCTCTAGGAAGCGTAATTAATTCTGATTCGGTCGGTCGTCGTC
>CAZSNX010000161.1:0-5809 GCA_964607945.1 uncultured Candidatus Obscuribacterales bacterium | reverse complement strand
AGGAGATTGGTGTACTGCGCAGCGAGGTTTCACTCGTTTCACTCATGACCAGCAGTGAGTTACTGCGTGAAGTAATCAGAAGTAAGGACAAGATGGATCAGAACTTGACCGGCAAGCTGGTTAAGATGGCTGCCGTCTTGAATCATGCAACCGGCAGGCATGGTGCCTACTCTTCGACAGCTCCATAAATTGCTCAAAAAGGTTGTAAAAGCCGGCTGCTCATTTCAGCGAAGGCCTTAGGCTCAAGTCCGTTTGTAAGTTTCTCCGATATTACTTTCGCTTCCTGCTCCGGAGTTAGATTCGAATTATCGATCTTGATATCGTAAGTCGTGTCCATATGCGCGTAGATTTGCGATCCTCTTGCCCAGCCGCTTCGGCGATCTCCTCGCTGAATTTCGCGTTGGGCGAGAATGCGTTCGTCACAGAACAGACCGATGAAGTAGACCTCATATGGTGCCAATGATTTTAAGCATTCTTCAAGCCAGAGCCTTTTCCAAATTACATCATCGGCAATAACGTTGAGTCCGGCCTCCAGGAATGCGGCGACTGCTTTGTATCTGGCGATCATCATTTGATCCAGAATGGGACCCGGTATTATCCGGAAGTAGGGAATATTGTCCTTGCTCTCTTCTACCCATGAATAGAACTCAGGAGCTACCGTGTCCAGATCAATCTGATGCTCTGGCATCGTAAACCAGAAAAGATCGATTCCCATTAGTAGATAGGGCTGCTTCAACTCTTGCTGCAGGGCCTTCCCCAGGCTGGTCTTTCCTGCACTGGAGCCGCCATTGATTATTATTGCCTTTCCTTTTGTAGCCACTCGAACAATTCTCGCAACTTATGCGGTGCAAAGTCTAACATCCGGCGAAAGGATGTCGCCCATCTCGTCTAATCGTATGCTAAAGCGGTTACAGGAGTCTGAACTTCACGAACAATTACTTGTCGTTCTGCTAGGTCGGCTACGATGTCAGCTGTCAGGTTGGCATCCTTTCCGAGAAACTCCGGCGGATGCACTCCTGGTTCGGCAAACTGCTTTCTGGCCAGAACCATCGCAATCGCAGCAGTAGTGTATCCGGTTGTACGACTCATTGCGGACTGTCCGTTTGTGTGGCGATCGATCAAACGCCAGCTGCGGCGCAGCCCGCCCTTGCTCGCTTCCACCAGCATGAGCAGTACATCCGAGTACTCCGTATCGGGATAGCGCTTTGCTAATGTATTTCCAATTGCCTCTGTGGTGGGGGAATCGTCCAACAGACCCATTGCACGAAGCGACTTCATGGTGTCTAAATGACCGGGCCAACGTAAGGTGAGTTCCGCCATATCTTTGACGTCAGGAAAACTCGTGAGCAAGGAGCGCAAACCGTCACTGAGGAACGCGTCCAGCTCTCCGAGATCTGAATCTTTGAGCTTCTCTGCGTTGACATCAAGTGGGGCTGGGGCGATATCGCTTCCACTTTTGCGAGCCCTCGCTGGGCGCACGTACTCGGAAATCAAATCATGAGGGTTGAAATAGACTGCATGCTTGAAAACCGGTGGAGGAGATTCCGGCATTCCGCCAACAAGAATTCTGACCGAATCGAGACCATTTAACTCGCTGTATGCACGTCCAACTAATAAGTGGCTCAAACCCGGCGCCACGCCGCAGTCCACAACGCAGCAGACGCCTCTGCTGCGGGCCTCCTGATTGAGATCGAGCGGCGGATTGGGAGTAAAGCTGACGTCTGCGACCGGAATTCCGGCTTTAATGAGATTGGCGAGCGCAGCATGCGATATCGAGCTGGGAACTGCCAAAACTGCGGCATCCGTGCCCTTGGCAAGGGACTCGGTTTGAGATGCATCAAGAACATCCGTCTTTTGGAAGCTGACATTGGAGGGGAGAATTGCAGGTTCCTGGATGTCAGCTATGACTACTTGAGGATTCTCGGGACGGCCAGCAAGATTCTTAGCTATTACTCTTCCTTGCATCCCACCGCCCACTACGACAATTCTCATTGCAACACTCCTTGAATTCAATTCCGGCAAGCCATTCAGCAAAGGCTCGACCAGCGTCTACCAGACGCATGGCTACAAGGTGCTACTGAAACAGCCATGGTCATTCTACTATGGCGAGAAACTGGGCATAGTCCATCAGTTTTGTATGGATGTTTTCGGGAAATGTGATGAGGCGGGATGTCGGGATGCAAGTAAGGCTAGATTAGACGCAGGTTCTAAATTTTGTGCAATTTCCGGCTAATCTGGGTACCGTATTCGTAGGACCTGCAGGGCGGATGAATGAATTTAATGCAGTCTAAGTAGACGATTGGGACTGCTATTGAGGGTGGGGAGAACATGAGCGATAACCGACAACAGGGTGGAGACCAGCAGCTGAAAGAAGCTAGCGAATCCAAAGAACGTGTTTCTGAGGGAGTGCGCAATGAGACTGCTGATGGCATGGAATCTCAATCGAAGAGCGTCAAGGATTACTACCAGGCTCGTCGTGATGGTATGCGAGATCCTCATACTCAGGAAATCTTACCTCCACAACCATCCTTCTTTGACAGTAGTAAAGAACTGGCTGCCGAGCACACAATCGACAACAGCAGCGCTGTGACCGACAACGCTTCGAAAACAGGTCAGATTGAGCGAGACAGCGAAGGACGTCCAACCAAGATTACGTACTCTGATGGCAACAGCAACGAGATTAAGTACGGGCCGGATGGCAACCCGTCGGAGCTTCACACCAGGGATGGTTCGACTTGGAAGAAAGAAGATGGTGAGTGGACTAGGTACAAGGACGGAAAGAAGATCGACGATGAAGTTGGTAACTTTCAGGTGACGAAAGAGGGAGACATCGTTGCTACTCGGAAGGACGGCACTCCCGACATGATCAAACATTCCGACGGTTCCATTACTGAATTTGGCAAGGACGGCAAGTCTCAAATTACAAGAGATATCAACGAGCGACCAACGTCTATTACGTATTCAGATGGCAGCACCAATAAAATTACCTACGATCAAGATGGTAATCCGACGGAGATGCATACACGAGATGGGTCGACCTGGAAGAAAGAAGATGGTGAGTGGAATCGCTACAAGAACGGCAAGAAAATAGATGATCCGATTGGCGATTTTCAAGTCACCAAAGAAGGCGATATTATCGCCACCAGAAAAGACGGAACGCCCGACATGATTAAGCATGCCGATGGCTCTGTCACTGAGTATGGGAAGGATGGCAATTCTCAGATAACCAGAGATATCAATGAACGACCAACTTCTATCACTTATCCGGACGGTAACACAAATAAGATTACTTACGATAAAGAAGGCAATCCAATTGAAATGAACACCAGGGACGGCTCAACCTGGAAGAAGGAGAATGGTGAGTGGAATCGCTATAAAGACGGCAAGAAGATAGATGATGAGGTCGGTGATTTCAAAGTCACAAAAGACGGCGACATCCTCGCAACTAGGAAAGATGGGACGCCTGATATGGTTAAACATTCCGATGGTTCTTTGACTGAGTTCGGCAAAGACGGTAAATCTC
The DNA here is from genome assembly GCA_964607945.1 of uncultured Candidatus Obscuribacterales bacterium. Lineage (GTDB taxonomy): Bacteria > Cyanobacteriota > Vampirovibrionia > Obscuribacterales > Obscuribacteraceae > JAGVKB01. The sequence goes on along the minus strand of CAZSNX010000161.1, from coordinate 2,286 downwards.
AGATGACCACCGATAGCGATGGGAAGCCAACTTCAATTACATACCCGGATGGAAACACCAACAAAATCGTCTACGATGCCGATGGAAATCCAACAGAACTCAAATTGGCCGACAACTCAAGTTGGAAGAAGGAAGATGGTCATTGGAATCGTTACGATGACCAGGGAAATAAAGTAGAAGAATCGGAAGGTGACTTCAAGGTCGGGAAGAACGGTGACTTAATCTCATTGAAGAAAGATGGTTCTGTTGATGAAGTCTTGCATAAGGACGGGACACAGTCATAGTTTGCAGGTGTCACTGACGCAAGGGTATGGCAACCTACGGTACTGAGAAACGATTCTAATGGAAGTGGTTGCTTGTAGTTTCGACCCGGTTAGTTTTAGGGCACATTTCCAGTTGATCGCATCGCGTAATCACGTCTTTCCCTTGGAGGAGTGCTATGTACAAGAGATTGTTGACTGTGACCGCGCAGCTAGTGCTTCTTACCAGCTGGTCCTGTTTGTATGCAAATTCGGCGATGGCAGGTAGCAATCGGGTTCTGGCGGAGAGGTCCGATGATGTGCAAGCTGATACCGCACCGGCTGTCATTGCGCCGCCGGCCCAGCAGTATGTACTTGCTACAACCACTCCCAGTATCGATGGTTACCGGGTCAAAGAGTACAAGGGTATCGTTCGGGGGGTAATGGTAAGACAGCCAACTGTCGGCCAAGGTCTTGCAGCTAATCTGGAGCGGATAGTTGGGGGGAAAGTCGGTGCATATCTTGCCATGTGTGATACCGGTAGACAGCAAGCCTATGATCTGTGCGTCGAGCATGCCAGATTGCTTGGGGCGAATGCAGTTCTCGGGATGGCTTACGATAGTACGGCTTTTGAGCATGGTGACGATCTAGAAGTCGAAATCGTGTGTTATGGAACGGCTGTTGTAATTGAGCCGATCAGTAAATCTTCTAAGTGATCCTTGATATAGACTGTCGGATGTTGCGGTTTGCAGCTCGAGTTGCGGCGCCACTACATATGGTTCTCTGCAATTCTGCTCGGAATTGAACGATATCTTTGAAGCGCTTAGGATGGCACCGGCTCACGCCGAACGTGGAATAACCGATTTCACTTGTTGTACATGCAACAGCCGGGAGTGTTTCCAACACTTGCCAGTGGTTGTTCTGAGCCACCTGGCGGGGTGTAGCTGTCGTGTGGTGCGTAGCCACTTAAGACAACATTGACTGTTCCTGATCCGTTTGAGTTGGGAAAGTTGCCCATGCGAGGAATCCCGGTCAATTGCATGTTGTCGTTTGCTTCACTGTTTTGACCGTTGACCTCGTTGTTCTTGACTATTCCGTACAGCGGCATGTAGAAAGCGGCACTATCAGCCGGGTTGCCTGGGTTGTAGAAGTAGATTGACCCAACGAGGTTGGCTTTGGATTCCGATGCGTTGCTGGCAATGCCTGAGGCTCTTAACGTAATGCCGGTTGGAAACATACCACCGGCAAGCATTAGACCGCCCACACCAATATCTACTCGTGAAATGTTGTACGTTCTGGCCTCGGCCCCGGCTCCCACTGTGACGGTGCCGGGAGTAACTTTAAAACCTGCTTCGCCAGCGAGTGTTTTGCCCAATCCTACAGCGTTGAGCATGCCGTCTGCTACCGCTCGGGCATTTGCCGCAGACTTCGCAGGGTCATAGTCGCGTCGTTCCATTCCGAGCCAATATTGATCGGTCACCATGTACTTTGCCGATTCGTTGGCTATGATGTGGAGCTTTTCGTAGTAACTTCCCATAATAGTCGTGTTCAGTATCAGTAGTAACATTCCGACGCCTATAGCCGTAAGTAGAACAAGAGCGGCCGTGCCTTCCGCAAGTGCTTGACCGGATGGTCTGCGGTCATTCCGCGTGTGGCGTGAGCAAGTCATTTCTGTTCCTCCCCTGACCTTATAGTCTAGTTCAATCAAACAAATGGGATGCCAAGCTTCCGGAAAGCTTCGATACAGTTATCTATCAGGCTGACTGATCTGATCTTGATGGTCTGATAACAATCACGTTGAGTACCAACCTAGTACCATCCTACTGGAGTTGTTGACGCTGCAAGAATCAATCAAGATTTGAGCTGACAGTTCTACGCAAAACAGGACAATGTTTTCGATGCTCACCTGTACTCCTTGACGTAAGGATTTCCGGCGGGTTGAGCAGTTTCGGTCGGAGACAGTTGGGAATTGTTGATTTTTGGATCCGCTTGGAGATCAACCTGTGTTTGTTTTGTGTATCCCGTTCCATTCGACGGCATCGCTGCG
>CAZSNX010000160.1:5274-8891 GCA_964607945.1 uncultured Candidatus Obscuribacterales bacterium | reverse complement strand
TCTTGCCATTTTGCAAGTAACAGAGATAGCACTTGTAACCGTACTTATCTGTTTTGTCGCTCGCACCGACAACACCAAAAGCTTTTGCCGCCAAAAACTTGTCTATCTTTGCATCCAGTTCGTCCATCTGATTACTATCTCAGCCCCTTGGGAAACTTCATAATCATATCGTAGGGCTGTAGCTAATTGGCGACACTAATTCGCCGCACGTAGTCAAGAGCCGCTACTGCAGCCAAGATAAGCTCTGTCACGAAATTTAGCCAAAAGCACTTGTCAACCGCTATGGCTACTGCATTCCAATGAAATTTTCTCGAAAGTTTCTGCCTATTTCCAACAAGCCCCGAGTCGAGAAGTTGTAGGCAACTAGTCGGGAGATCTGTCGTGTTCAAAAGAATATTAGTGATAATGGGAGTTCTGTGCACAATTCCGGCTTGCAACGCTCAAGCCAAGTCACTTTTGAATGGCTCACACGAACCTACGACACTGAGATCGAATACAAGCATAGAAATACTTGGCGAAGTGGACTTTCCCGGACAAGGCAGCCGGCAACTGTGGCAGCGCGCCGGAGAATTGCAAGATCAGGCAGTACTGCTATCTATGGAAGGCAAATTCGACGAAGCGATCGAAAAGGCCAAGACAGCCATATCCATTTATCCATATGACTATTGCTTCCACAATACGCTGGCAATCGCCTTCCACCATCGCAACCAGCCGGGTGACCTGGAAAGGTCTCAGCAATCCTTCGAGACTTCATTGGGACTGCGCACTGATGATCCAATGGTTTGGGACAATCTGGCGCGAGTCTACGAAGAACAAAACAATGTAATAAAAGCAAAACAGGCCTGGTTAAGGTGCATAGCGCTCAAGCCTTCAAAGAAAAAACTCGAAGAGGTCAATGAAGCAATTCGTCGCTGCGACAATGCTCTTACTATGAACAGATAGGACGTTGTTCAAAAATGCTGTGCAGGCACGGAGTCGAACACTAGACGAGCGCAGATATACTATGCCGCTCCTTTCTGTTTTCTGACTCGCTGAGAGCCGAATTCGCGCGAGAATTCGAAGTCTTCTATCTCGTGTACAAGTTCTCTTATCTGGACGCTGAGCATTCGCTTCATATCTTTCGGCAGCTCAGCTACAGAGCAAACCTGGTAGGTCTTAAGTGTAGTTACTAATGCCATGTTGCTCACCAATATGTGTACCGCCGATATAAATATGAAACCAAATTCGACGTGCAAAACTTGTGCGAACTTCGATTATTAATTACGGCAGCATTACATTGACTCTAAACATACATAAATAAGCGAAAGCAACCTCGGTTTTTCAACAAAAGGCTGTCGGGACTTTTCTGGGACAATTTCGGAACAGGCGCCGGACAACTCCTGCGTAAGCTATGGGCAAGTAAAGGGAACGCCCACCGCTGGAGGTTATACAAATGCCATTCGATGCTCAAGATGTGATGCGAGAAGCAACCACGACAGCTCGAAGCGAATCTACTTCAAATCTTTTGGAAGAAGTTTATTCCACACTTTCGCAAGGTATGGCTCAAAATCAGCAAGGATTAGAGCGGACTGTCGCCAGCGGAACGTCATCAGTAATGGCACAATTCGGAGCCCTCGAGTTGTTCGATTCGGGCAGCGCTGGTGCCGAGCAAGGACTGCAAGATGCAGTTTTCAATCCACAGACTGATACGGTTCACTTCAGCGGCAGAGAACAAGAGCAAGTATCCCGCGCAGCAGCCCAGTCCCGAGCGACCGAAACCGCGCAAGAGAGACCGAATATGGGCGGTATCGACGTAGAAGAGCGCGGAGTCAACCTCGACTTCGAAGATAAGAAGGGAGGTCACGGAGCCTTCAATGCAAATCGGGATGGAGCTCATGTAGAGTTCGATGCCCCCGGAACATCAGTTGAGGGCAACCTCGATGAGCACGGACTGAAATTCGGAGCCGCAACCAGAGAAGGTGGAGTCGGAATTCAGGTGTCCGACCAACAAACCAGCGTAGTAGTCGACAACAACCGCGGAACCGGAATTGGAGTCGGCAGAGATGCAGACAATACTTGGCTAAACCTCGGCTTGGGCGGCCGCCAACTCGGCGCCCAAACCGATGGTTCCAGCCTTGGAGTCAAGTACACAGACAGTGAAGGAGGTGAATGGAACTTCGACCTAGGTTAGTGAATTCCTCGCAGACAGAATGAGTCCCGTCTTCTCCTCACCGCTGACGGGATTTGTTCTGTCTGCTAGTACAGCGATTCCGAATTGACAATCCGTAGAAGGGGCGATGCCATGCATCGCCCGGACGGGGAATGGCCCAGCCCCTTTTACAGTAGCGCATCATTTCGGAAACGAATTACTAGTTTTAAATCATTGCACTTGTAGCTTCAGTTTTGGCGCCCGCCAAATCAGCGCATCCGATAAGTAGTGATGAAAGTTGATGCTCAAATGGACGATCACAACAACCGCTGGAATCCAAACATCCAGTCCTTTGAAGAGTAGATGTATAAAGTACCCTACCAATAACAACAACGAAAGGTGCGGCAACAAAGACATCGTCTTAACTCTGGCTCCCGGTGGAGGCGCACTGCGGAAAGCATGAACGTATGAGATGTACTGAAGAGCATGCCAGGTCGACACCACCAAATAGCCCCAAGACACTTCGCGAGTATAGACCCAGGCCATGATGTTGACGAAAGCACCGGTCCAGAAGCATAAAATTCTTCCAGGAACAAACCGGCGTTGAGAACACTCGCAAATTTCCAGCACCACATACAGTAGTACTATACAGGCGGACACTGCCCACAAACCCACGCACACAGGCAACAGCCATTCGAGGGTCGGCACCTTGATTGGATATCCCAGATATTGACTGGCCGGCCAACAGAGACAAGTAGAGACCGCCGCCCACGGTATTATCTCGACTCCCGCCTCAGCCACTCGATTGACAGGTAAGCGTGGATCGGAGCCGTACATGCGCATATAGCGCCTCATGATTCCAAAATTTTGCCGATTAGCATGCCAGGTTTGGGCGAGAAAATAGGCAAAAATCAGATTTGGCAGCTGCTGGCAAGGAAATACAATCAAACAAAGTATGCCTGCAATTAGAATTGGCGCTAGCCAATAAAGCCACGCAAAGCGCTGGCGGCAATCTTCATCCAATTGAAGCCTGACGTGAGTAGCGCTGACATGCGGCAGTCCAAGTAAGATTGAATATCCGAAAAATAGCGGCATCCACATCTGCGGCGCTGCGAACGCTATGACTGCAACCGGCAATGCAACCAGTCCAGCCGCTCCGTGAATGAATAGAAAATCCCTCACCGGTCCATAAATCCAGCTAGCGCCTGCTGACTGCTTTGCTGTTGTTTCTTCCGCCGGAGCCACGGGACTGGTAACCGCCACATTCATATGCAAATAACCATTCCAAGAACTTACGGACTTCTAGTCTACCGCCCGAATCAACTCAAACCGCGTGACAACAAGTCTTATTTTCTGGTAATAACTATCGAGAGCAATCAGCCTTAATCAGATTCTCAATGCGATGAGACTGTTCCGGCAATGACAGCATCGATTCGCTTGTTGCCGGCAAGCTTCCAGGTAAGTTGTGCGGCATCGTAAATTTTCTGGC
>CAZSNX010000160.1:4825-5264 GCA_964607945.1 uncultured Candidatus Obscuribacterales bacterium | reverse complement strand
GAAAGCTTGACATTCCCCCGTTCAAGCAAGTCCTTCCGTACGCTTTCGGGTGATATTACATCTTTCGACAGCCCGCTTCGACGTCCTTGTTCTATCCACTGCGCTAGCTGACAAAGAGTTTCCTTTCTGCGCTCAGCCGGGATTGGCACCTGATCGTAATAGTGCTCGTCTTCCAGAAACCGAGACAAAGTCAACAAGTGATCGCACAATTTATAGAATTCGCAATCATCAAACGGTGCCGGCTCATACTGCCTACGCTTCTTGGGCGGCGGATTCGAACTATGCGGCGAGATACACATGGTTGGCAAAATACATGTGACCGTTTTGCGTGGAGGCACCTCAACGCAAGTATCCTGAGTACACATCATAGTTTGACAATCAGGCTGATCCGGCTTGAAGCACTGATTCTGCGGGACACATACATTGACCGGTTTATCGG
>CAZSNX010000160.1:0-4815 GCA_964607945.1 uncultured Candidatus Obscuribacterales bacterium | reverse complement strand
ATGGCATTTGACATTGCGATGTGGTCTTGCCATCACCAATCAGACCACCACAGGTAATTGTGTGATTTTTCACCGCGTTCTGCAGAGTGCAAATAACAGGAGCACCGACTGGAGGCGGACCAGCAGCTTTGATCGCTTTCGAAGGAGCAATTACACAGCCGGAAAATGTCTCAGAGCAATTGTCTACCGCAATTCTTTGATCGGAGTTGCATCCAAGATCTTTGAGTGCAGTTGGCGTAAGCGGCATGCAAACATTTACGAATTTGCCGCTGTCAGTGCACAACCTAAACTGACTGATGCCGGTTGAAGTTTCACAAGGATCTGATACCACGACTCCAGTCAACTCGGCTTCATCGCTCACCGGCTGAGATTCTCTCTTCGCAAGCACTTTTCGTTCGATCGCCTCGACAACGCCAGTAAGCTCGTCCGACGCTACATCAGCCGTTTGCGCCGGAGATTGCTCCTTCACGCAGACGAACAATAGCAATTGAACGGCAACGATCCAAATCAACAGCCGGCTCATAATTTCCTCTCAGTCACAGTTATTAGTCCTTGGCTAACCGGTTTAGTTTCGCGTTTCCTGACCATAATTCATCAAAACCTTCCTGAACCTTGCAGAGTTGCTCCGCCCATAGATATTTTAGTGTCCCAGCCGCAAAGCATGGCAATTGAACGCGAAGGACGAACCATCACAATTTAAGAAACTTGGATTCACTGGGAATAATTCTATCGATTTACATCCAGCAGCGGGTCAGAACCATAATAATAGGAATAAATAGGCCGTCGAGCATTTTCGTTTCTATGTCAAGATACTTCCATCCAGGTACCAGGTCAGGCAACTTGCTGAGAATTGCAAGCCTTGTTGCCTTGCTGATTACTCTGTTTCCGTTTCTAAGTGCCTTTTCCAAGGAAACTAGCCGAGTTGTCCCACAGCCAAGACCGATTCGCGACAAGTGGGCACTGGTCATAGGCATTTCAAAGTTTCAAGACGAATCAATCAACTTGAAATATGCAGCCAAAGACGCCCAGGACTTCGGCAACTTTCTAATGAGCGACTGCAATTTCGCCGCCGATCACGTAAAACTGCTTGTCGATAAGGATGCGACCAGGGAGCGAATTCTAGACGAGCTGGGAGACAGTTGGCTTCCTCGTGTCGCCAATCCGGACGACCTCGTACTTATCTATATATCCAGTCATGGAAGCCCTTCACAGATTGATGTCGCTGGAGTCAATTACATTGTGGCTCACAATACCGACAAGGACAGGCTTTACGCTACCGGCATTCCGATCCAGGAACTTTCACGCATCATCAAGCAAAGAGTCCATAGCAACCGTGTCGTAGTCATTCTCGATGCATGCCACAGCGGAGCCGCTAATACTGAAGGCAAAGGCATCCTGCGGCAGTCTAATTTCAATGCCGACGAAGTAGTCCAGGGCACCGGTCAATTGGTTATTTGTTCGAGCTCTCCCAGTCAGACGTCCTGGGAGGGCAAGGGATATTCCAACGGGGTATTCACCCATCACTTAATCTCCTCATTACGCAGCAAAGGCAAAGGCACAAAACTTGGAGAAGCCTTCCTGCAGTTGAAAGATCAGGTACAAAGCGAGGTGCTGCGCGACCGCGGACAGCTTCAAACTCCGATTTTAAAGAGCAAGTGGGAGGGAAAAGAGCTGGTTCTGGCTATTCCTCCTGCCCATCCTACACCTGGAATACCAAGCAGGAATACAATCTCGAACGAACCCGCCAGCATAAGACCAACCGAAACCGGAAGCAGCACAAAGCGTCCGACGATTCTGTGGAACACATATACAGAGCAAGGTTTGCTGGCACTATCGGCCGCTCGCTATGGTGAGGCGGAAAAGACTCTTAGGTCAGCACTGGACCAAGCTGAAGCTACAGGCAATCAGCGGCAACTTTCTATGAGCTTAAACAATCTTGCAGCGGTCTATGGATCAGAAGGAAGACTTGAAGAGTCAGAATCGCTTTACAAGAGCGCGTTGGCAATCGACGAGAAAGATCTTGGCAAAGATCATCTGGATGTGGCGATGTCCCTGGCCAATATGTCGACTCTTTATTGTAACCAAGGCAGATTCAATGAAGCAGAACCCTTGTGCAAGCGAGCTCTTTCCATCATCGAGCGAGCACTGGGACCGGATAACACTGATGTGGCAATGGCTTTAAGTAATCTTGCGTCGACTTATCTTTCTCAACGGAAGTATCAAGAGGCGCAGCCGCTCTACGAGCGAGCTCTCTCCATCTATGAAGCAGCGGAGAATCCCAGCCACATTGAGCTCTGGCGTGGGCTTAATAACTTAGCTAATGTTTACCGCCTTCAGGGGAAGACAGAGCAAGCCGCCGAACTCAGGAAACGGGCGCTGGCCATGAATCAGAAGGCGGCCGCTTCGGCGCCAATTGTGAGACAAGCTTTGTCGATGAACGAAAAGATCTACGGACCAAACCATAAAGAAACAGCAATTTCACTGTCTGACCTCGCATCAATTTATCAGCAACAGGGAAAGAACTCAGAGGCAGAGCAGTTGTACAAGCGAGCTATCGAAATACTCAAAAGTCCTAATCAAGCGGATCACGAGACACTCGCCAACGTCTTTACCGACTATGCCGAGTTACTGCGAAAGACCTATCGGCAGGGTGCCGCATCTGTAATGGACAACATGGCTATGCAACTTCGAGGCGAGAAGCGGAAGGGTCGTATAGAATAGTTGCAGGATAATCGTAAGGCATTGTAAGGGTGGGGCCGGACTTGCGGGGGTGCTCTGCGTGAAGAGGAAAATCGAATTCGGGCCGCGCGCAATTGCGATTGCGAGCCTGCTAACGCTGCTTTTGAGCGGAGTCGCAGCAAATGCGAGTTGTGGTCCGCCACCGCCTTCAGGTGGTTGCAGTCCCAGCTCAAGCTCGAATCAAGGCTCCGGAACCAGCAGCCACTCAGGCAGCAAAGCCAATTGCATTGAAACACCCTTTGAATTGCACGCTCAGCATCCTGGAGCATTCAATCTCAAGGCGCTGGTCAAGAGCAAGTCAGTTGATGTTCCGATGGCGGCTCCTACTGTTCCGACAACGGCGCTATACCAAATGGCCATACCGGATCTTGACCAGAGCGTAAGCAGTGATCCATGTCACTATCCTGTACGCGGCATGCTGACAGGAGATCCCCACAAAGATGTGGATGTCTGGCAAAAGTATATAGATGCCATTGATGAGTGGCTTGGTTGCAAGAAATGCCCGATCGAAGATGGAAAGTGGATTCCGGAGCGAGCCAGAGCCGCCGGCGAACGAGAAAAGTCCAGGAGCCTGGCCGATGCAGCCAACGCAGCAGCAAACGCTCCACCGGTAGCTCCGACGCCACCCGGACCGGCGGCGCCAGTTGCACCGCCAGTTGCTCCACCGCCGTTCAATCATGGTTATGCGATGGCGACTGGTCCCGATCCGTATCATCCCGGACGAACGATGATCGTCTATTCAAGCGGTGCGGTTAAGACTGTAGCGCCCGATGGCAGTTTTCAATGGTGCGAACCGATGTCGTGGTACACAGGGCCGGACCTCGGCCCTACAATGCCGTTAAAGTTCTAGGGCAAACTACCTGCCGGGATGACACCAGCAGTAATGTCACTCAATCGCTCAAGGTTATTATTTACACAGAGTCTTCTATGGTGTCATACACGGTTCCGAAGCTCGATAGTCAGGAAAAGTACGGGTACATAAAATGAACAGTTTTCTTCGTCTTTTACGTTCGTCTGGCATCCTGGTGCTATCGGCACTTCTAGTAATACAGTCAGTGCCGGCAGTGCAGGCGGCACCGAACCAAGACCAGATTGCAATGCTAACCACTGTAAAAAACGGGTTGCACACGACGACATTCAAGCTGCCCGCCGGAGACATCGATGTCAACGTCACCGACGGATTGCAAGTAGGCGACACATTCTCCGGAACCGTAGTCGCCAAGCCAAAGGGTACTACTCCGGAAGAAATTGCGACAAATGAAGCGGAGTTGAGCGGGGTCGTAATTGCAGTAGAACCGGAATGTCCAAAACCGGCAGTAACACCACCGCCGCCACCAAGCACTCCGACGCCGCCCTTGGTTTGCCCGCCAATTTCATTTTGTACACCCGAAAAGCCAATTTTTACGAACAAGTGCGGCACTGGTTGCTCAGGAGTCAATATCTCCTGTAAGCCACCAAACAAGCCGACATGTGCAGCACCACCCGTACCATGCAACGAATGTCCGGCTCCGCCGCCGCCCCAAAACACTTGCAAGACTCCTCAGACCGGACAATGCGGACAGCCGATACCCATCAAAACCTGCACTGACGGAAAGATTGATCCCAACAAACCGTGCACGATGGGCGGGCAGCCGATTAAAGAGCTGGCAAAAGATCCTCGCACCAAGATTTTGCAGAGTCCACAATCAGTCGTAGGAGCCACCACACTCGTTATCAAAGAAGGTAACCAAGAATGTTCGGTTCCATTTTGCAACGTGAAAGTTAGTCTCAATTGTCCTAAAACCGTTCTCCAACAGGGAGAAACCGTTTATCACTGCATTTGCAAGGTATGCGGACTGGAAGATATCGACGAAGCAACTCTTACGATCGACAACCATTCTATGACCGTCGTCAGCATGAGCAGCAGCTACGGCGGCAACCATATCGAGCGCGTTCTTCGCGGCGGAGGTCGGAAGAGAAAGCTACCAACAATGACTGCGGCTGTTCCAACAGCGCTGCCGCTTATGACGCCAACATCTAATTCAAATCCTGGTACTTCAAGTCCGCCAGGCAATGAAAAATACGCGATCAATAAGC